>JANXSY010000111.1 GCA_025356435.1 Isosphaeraceae bacterium
TTCGGGCCGACGCGGTCTTGCGCCCACGCCGCGATCTTCCGCTCGACGAGGATCAAGTACGCAACAGCGCCCTGGGAAATCCCCACGACGATGCTGATCTTGACTAGGATTCCGATCAGTTCGACCATGACACCGTCGTCCCCAGAACGTGAATCCGACTCTTCGATCCTCGAACCCGCCGCATCAACCCGACCTCAATTGCCGCTGCTCTTGGCCCCGCGATGCTGGGCCCAGGCATCCTGAAACGGCACCCCGCCCATCCCAACCCCCTCGGCCCCCTCGATCGGAGCGCCAAACACCGGCAGCCGCCCGTCTTTAGCGACAGCAAACACCGGGATGACACCCGCCAGTTCGGCCAGCACGTCGCGCGATCGGATCGGCGCGGGATCGCGGCCGAGCAGGATCGCGAAGACGTCGAGGTCGGGCAGCGAGCCGTCGCGTGGAGCCAGGGCCGCCTCGGAGTATTGCAACCGGCCGTCGGCATTGACGTAGCACCCGGCCTTCTCGGCGAACGTCGCCCCAGCGATGACCGCGTCGGCAAGCTGTGCCAGCGGGGTGACGTTTGTGTCCTGTACGACGAGGTATTTGACCCCAGCCCGCAAGGCCTTCGCCGCGGCCTCGTCGGTCCAGGGATCGATCGCGTCCGAGGCGAAGTAGAGGCCGTCGAACTCGCCCGCCGCGACCCGTGCGCTGGCGGATGCGAAGTCGATAAGACCGTCCTCGAAGTGCTCGAGCACGGCCGAGACGCCGAGGCGATTCGGACACCGCTCGGCGTGGATCGTGAACGGGCGTGGGATGATGAAACTCGTGTCGCCGGTGCGTCCCGTGGTCGAGTCTGGCTTGACTGACCAGTCTTCCCCTTCGACCGGGACCTGACCGAGAGCGAGAACGTTCGCTGGGTTTAGGCCCTTGAGATAGGAGGCGGCGAGATACGCCTCTTCGACCGTCAGGAACGGCGAGAGGATACCGATCGTCTTCCCGCCCGCCCCGGCGATGCTGGCGAGCGACCGGCCGACCTCAATGAGCACCTTGTCGATCGCCGCCGGGCCGAGATCGCCCGCCGTCCGAAGATAGCACGCACTGAGCAGGGCGGCGTCGTTCGCAGCCTTGTAGGAATAGCGGCCGACGTCGCAGATCCAGTAGTCGTTGACGTGGGGGTTAAACCGAGGCTTGAACCGCCAGAGAGCCCCACGATTCTCTTCGGCCGAGATGTTGCAACCGGTCGAGCAGCGGGTGCAGACGGAGTCGTGCTTGGAGAGGAACCAGACGCGCTGACTGTGGAGGAAATCTTTGTCGAGCAGGGCACCGACCGGGCAGAGGTCAACGACGTTGCCGGCGAGCGGGTTGTCGAGCGGGTGGTCGCGGAAGATGTCGATCTCGGCGTGGTGGCCCCGGTTGCGGACCTGGAGTTCGCCGGTCTGGGTGATCTCGCGAGTGAACCGGACGCACCGTGTACACATGATGCACCGGTCCTGATTCAGTTGGATCAGGTCGGAGACATCCTTACGCGGGTTGACCGTCCGCTCTTCGACGTATCGGTGGTTGGCCTGACCGTGTTCGAAGGAGTAGTCCTGGAGACCGCACTCACCCGCCTGGTCGCAGACCGGGCAGTCGAGCGGGTGATTCGCCAGGAGATACTCCATGACCATGCGTTGGTGTTCGTGAACTTTCGGGCTGTCGGTCACGAGCACCGTGCCGTCCTTAGCCGGCGTCTGGCACCCGGGGACGAGCTTCGGGACCATCTTGATCTCGCCCGTCTTCGGGTCTTTGCTGCCGACCTCGATCTCGCACATCCGGCAGTTGGCGACGACCGAGAGCGAGGGATGCCAGCAGTAATAGGGAATGTCGACCCCATAGCGCGTGGCGGCCTGGATCGCGTTGAGCTTCTCCCCCTCGGGGAGGGTGTGCTCCTGGCCGTTGATAATGATGCTCGCCATGCGAAAAAGACCCGTGGGCTGAGGTTGGTCGGGAGTCAGCGTCTCTCGGACAGGCTCAAACCTTGTTCAGGATGGGGAGGGAGATGGAGATGAGGTTGGGCTCGGCCAGCTGGCCTGCGAAGATCGCCTCTTGGAGCGGCGTGATCTGACGCACGCCCTCTTGGTGCGTGTTGATGTAGTCTTCGAGTTCGGGCCGCAATTTGGCCATCGCGTTCCTGATCGGCCACGAGGCCCCGTCGGCGAGTCCGCAGATTGTCGTTCCGGGCATCATGCCCATGTTGCTGGCGAGTTGCAACATGATATCGAGGTCAACCAGCCTGCCGCCGCCGCCCTTGATCCGCTTCATTGTCTTGTAGATCCAGGCACAGCCCTCGCGACAGGGAGTACATTGGCCGCAGCTCTCGTGGGCGAAAAAGCGGGTGGTGTTGTAGAGGTAGTCGACGATGCTCGTGTGGTCGTCCATCACCGTCACCGCAGCGGTCCCCAGCCCGAGGCATCCCGGCTTGCGGATATCCTCGAAGTCGAGCTTCGTATCGAGTTCGTCCGCGGTGAGGAACCCCATGCTGATGCCGCCGGGGACGACGAGCTTGGCCTTGCGACCCTTCCAGACGCCGCCGCCGTGGACCTCAATGAGTTCACGCGCCGTGACCCCGAGCGGAAGCTCGACGCAGACCTGTTTGTTGACGTGCCCCGAGATGCAATAGAGCTTCGGCCCATAGCTCTTGGGCGTGCCGATCGACTTGAACCAGTCAGCCCCGCGCTCGACGATGTGCGGAACGCAGCAGAGGGTCTCGACGTTATTGACCACGGTCGGCTTGCGAAAGGCCCCTTCGATGGCGGGGAATGGCGGCTTGATTCGGGGCCAACCCCGTTTGCCTTCGAGGCTCTCGATCAGCCCCGTCTCCTCGCCGCAGATGTAGGCCCCAGCGCCACGGTGGACGTAAATTTCGAGGTTGAAGCCTGATCCAAGGATGTCTTTGCCGAGGAATCCCGCCGCCCTCGCCTCCGCCACGGCCTTCTCGAGAATCCGGTAGGCGTTGATATATTCGTAACGAATATAGAGATAGGCGGTCGACGCCTTGGTCGCGAAGCAGCCGAGGATAATCCCTTCAATGAGTTGGTGCGGGTCACGCTCCATGAGCAGACGATTGTTGAACGTCGCCGGCTCCGACTCGTCGGCGTTGATGCACATGAAGGTTTCCTTCCGATCTTTCGGAAGAAAACTCCACTTCAAGCCGCAAGGGAAACCCGCGCCACCGCGACCGCGCAGCTCAGATTCCTTCACGAGGGCGACGACCTTGTCCGGGTCCATCGTCGTGAGGGCCTTGCGGGCCGACTGATACCCGCCGCGCGACTCGTAGACCGGCAGCGTGTGACTATCGGGAACGTTCCAGTTTCGGCTCAGGACTGGTTCAAAATCGGCCATGGTAAACTCTCCAGGATCGGCGGAAGGCTTGCGGTTCGTCCTCAGCCCGTCGGGACGTTGGCCTCGGTCAGGCTGAAAAACAATCGATCCGATGATAGAGTCGATCCGACTAGAGCTATCCCGTTTCCCGGCCGATCTTGGAGATCAGCCGCTCGATCTGAATGAAAAACCTCGGATCTTGACCATCTCAACGATTGGCCGCTCGACCCGCCGGCTCACTCGCAAATCGACTCAGGACGGCAAACTCGGGCCTCGTTTCAGTTCTCCCAGCATCGCGTCCACCTTCGCCTCATCGAGCGGGCCGAAAATCCGGCCGTCGTCGGCAAGAGCGGCGGGGGCGAAGTCGCAGATCCCCAGGCATTCGGCGAATTCGACGGTCAGCTTTCCGTCGGCAGTCGTCTCGCCGGCGCGGATGCCGAGCTTCTGGCAGGTGTGGGCCAGCAACTCTTCGCCGCCTGTGAGCATGCACGAGATCGACCGGCACATCCAGAGTCGGGTCTCGCCGATCGGAGCCTGCGGGAAGAACCCGTAGAAGCTCATCGTATCGTGGACTTCGGCGGGCGTGATTTCGAGGATCTCGGCGATCTCTTCCATCGCCTTGAACGGCACGCAGCGGAGATGCTCGTGGACGATGTGCAGGGCAGGGAGCGTCACGGCGCGCTTGCTCGGGTAGCGAGGGATATACGCGCGGATCTTCTCGCGGACCGCCTCCGAGAGCATCACCGGTTTTTCGGCAGTTTGGGCCATCGCGGAGGTTCCTTTAGCGGTCCAGCTCGGCGGCGATGATATTCAGGCTTCCCAAGACCGCGACGATGTCAGAGATCAAGTGGTCCTTGATCATCATCGGGAAGACCTGAAAGTGGATGAACGAAGGGGGGCGGGTCCGGGTCCGCCAGGCGATCTGCGTGCCGTCGGTCACGAGGTAATAGCCGAGCTCGCCGCTCGGTCCCTCGATGGCCGCGTAGATCTCCTCTTTCGGCGTCTCGTAACCCCGATTCGGCATGATGAGTTCAAAGTGCTGGATCAGCCCTTCCATACTGTTGTATATCGTCCCCTTGTCGGGCATCGGGAACTTCTCGGCGATCGGCACGTTGACCGGGCCGCCCGGCAGGTTTTCGATGGCCTGCTTGACGATCCCCATGCTCTGGACGATCTCCTCCATCCGGATCTGGAACCGGGCGTAGCAGTCGCCTTCGGTCGCATAGGGGACGGAGAAGTCGAAATCTCTATAGGCGAGATATGGCTCATCCTTACGCAGGTCATACGTCACGCCGCTGGCGCGGGCGAGCGGGCCAGTGCAGGAGAAGTTGATCGCGTCGGCCTTGCTCAGCACTCCCACCCCACGCATCCGGTCGAGGAAGATCCGGTTGCGAAAGAGCAGCTTCTCCATGTCGGCGATCGCCTTGGGCAGGCTCCGCAGGACGGCCCTGACCCGCTCGATCACGCGATCGTTGAAATCCTGCATGACGCCGCCGACGCGGGTGTAGCCGGGGTGAAAGCGATAGCCCGACATCTCTTCGTAGACGTCATAGATCAATTCGCGTTGGTTGAACGCGAAGAGAAACGCAGTGAACGCCCCGAGATCGAGCGCAGCGGCACCGGCGCAGAGCAGGTGGTCGCTGATCCGCGAAAGCTCACCGATAATGACGCGAATGTACTGGCAACGCCTGGTCAGCTCGATCCCGAGCAGCTTCTCAACAGCGTTGTGCCAGGCCACCTCGTTCATCGGCGGACTGATGTAATTTTTGCGGTCAACGATCGTGACGTATTGATTGAAATTCAGGTGCTCGCCGAGCTTCTCGAAACCCGAGTGGAGATAGCCGATGTACGGGGTCGCACGGACAATCCGTTCCCCGTCAAGGTCGAGGACGAGCCGGAGCGTCGTGTGAGTGGCGGGGTGCTGAGGCCCGAAGTTGAGGGTCCAAAGATATTGCTTCTTGGACTCTTCGCCGATTTCGGGTTCGTCGAGCAAGTTCGCCGGCATGAGCGTGGCACCTACCTGCGTGGGCGTTCGGTCGGATGGGTCAGGCAAAAAAGTTGAGCCGAGTCGATCCCAGTATTGACCGGGTTACGACTCTCCGCGCGAAAGCTTGGGGAAGTTATGTCGCTCGCCCCGACCTCGGAGCGGGTAGTCTTTGCGGAGCGGGAAAGCGGTGAATTCCTCGGGCATCAGAATCCGCCGCAGGTCGGGGTGCCCGGTGAATTCAATCCCGTACATGTCGAAGATTTCACGTTCCATCCAGTCGGCCCCCCTCCAGAGAGGATAGGCAGACGGCAAGGTCGGATTGGGATCGTCGACCCCAACCTTGACGATGAGACGCTCGGTCGTATCGAGGTTGAGGAGAACGTAATGCACTTCGAACCTCGACCGAGTGCGGCCAGGATACTCCAGGTAGTCGACCCCGCCAAGTTCCGAGAGAAACTCGAACCCGCAGCGCTGCTTGAGAACGGTCAGAACTTCAATCAGCCGGCCCGGCGAGACGTGCAGTCGGACGTTGTCTTTGAAGGTCGACGTCGAGAAGACCCCTTCGCCGAGGAGACCGGCGAGGGTCGAGAACGTCGCGGCGTGGGGATCGGTCGCAGCCTGCGTCACGGTGCTCAAGCCTCAATGGATCGAAACAGGGTGCCGATTACTTGCTCTCGTCTTGCCCAAGGAGAGACGACCCGCCGGGAAGGCGATACCCGAAACGATCTTCGTCGCCCCGCTCAGGCGATAGTGCGGTGCCGATGGGGACAATCCGCTTGTCTTCGAGCATCCGCTCCCGCTCCGAGAGTTCGGGAAGGCCCTTGCCAGAGAGCGAGCCGCCCTTTTGAATCTTTTCCTGGAGGTCCATCAAGGCCCGAAGGATCTGCTCGGGGCGCGGCGGACAGCCGGGGATGTAGACATCAACCGGAATGAATCGGTCAACACCCTGAACGACGGCGTAGGTGTCGAAGATCCCACCCGTCGAGGCGCAGGCACCCATGCTGATCGACCACTTCGGCTCGGGCATCTGGAGCCAGATCCGCTGCAGGACGGGGAGCATCTTCATGGAGACCCGGCCAGCAACGATCAAGAGATCGCACTGGCGGGGGCTAAACCGCATCACCTCGGCACCGAAGCGCGAGATGTCAAAACGGCTGGCACCAACGGCCATTAGCTCGATCCCACAGCAGGCCGTGGCGAAGGGCATCGGCCAGAGGCTGTACTTGCGTGCTGCGTTGATGATCGGGTTGACGCCGACTTTGTCCACCAGGTGATCGATGGCGGCGTCGAGTCGGGTCAGAATTGTATTCTCGGGAAGGTCGATCGACCGACCAACCTTGTTCGGGAGCCCTACCGCCATTCGAACACCCCTTTACGCCACGCATAAGCAAACGCGGCGGCCAAGACGATGATGAAGACGACGATCTCAACGAAGACGAGATTTCGAAAAACGGGCGGGATGCCGTATTCGAGCACGGGGGCCGCCGCCGCGACGATGTGCTCTGGGGCCGCAGCCGCCACGGTCGAGCCTACGCTCCACTGGGCCACCGCCCACGGATAGAGGAATAGCAGTTCGACGTCGAAGAGCAGGAACACGATCGCGACGAGATAGTAGCGAACGTCGAACCGCTGACGGGCGTCCCCGATCGGGTCCATGCCCGACTCGTAAGGCATCTGCTTGACAGCGGTCTCGCGTTTCGGCCCGAGCACGGCGCTCGCGAGAAACATCCCCAACGCCGTCATTACAGCGACGAAGAGGAATAGGAAAATCGGCGTAAATTCCGAACCCATATATGTCAGAACCGCCGGCTCCGCTCCTCGGTGCAAGCCCGTGATTGTGAAGTGTTTCACAAAGTCGGGCGAAAAAAATCCCAGCGAGAACGCCGGGCAAAATCACTCGTCTTCAGACGGATCTATCGTACGCGACTCCTCGCCGATGGCAAGAGGGCACCGGCGGGAAGTCGTTTGATCCGGAAGCACCGACGTTGCGGCCAGATTCAAGCCTCGGCGGCCCAGCCGAGGTCTGGCCTCACCGAGGAGGCCGACGGCTGTTACGTTCGAGGGTTTCCGAGGGAAGAGGAGGACGGTCAGAGGCCGCGTTCTTCTCGCGGAGACGCCGGACATTCGCAGACCGAGTATCGTGTATACTCGGCGAAGGGGCGCGGACTCGAAGACCGGTTCCGGCAGAACCTGCCTCTGGTATGACTGATTTCATACCGGAGAGGGCTTCGGCGGCGAGTGCTTCATCAGCACTCAGTGGGGGTGCCGCCGCAGCTTTCGGTAGTTCGGGACTGCGGGGCTCGGTGGTCCGGCCGGGGGTCTGCTTCGGCATCTGCATCCGGGAGACCTCCTTGAGGAGCTTCGCCCGCTTAACCGGGTCTTTCTCCTTCATCGCAGCGGTGTAGCGGCGGGTCCGCTCGGCCTCGTAGGCCAAGAGGTTGCGATCGGCATCGCGGGTCGGCTTGAAGTCCCGTTGAAAGGTCCCGTCGTTCTGGCGGACGGCGTCGTAATACGGCACGCCGATCCCACCCACACTCCTGCCGCGCTGAGAGATCGGGTCGACGCGATTATCCTGATCGTTTATATAGCGATCATAGGTATTGTAACGGCTCACGCCGACGTTCCGCTGATATTCGCCCGCCTCGCGTGCCTGACCGGGCAGGGCGAGATTGTTCGGAAGAGAGGGGAAGCTCGACGTGTAATAGGGTGCCGAGTCGGGTTGATACGGGTCGATCAGCGACTGACCCGAGGCCGATATGCTCCACCCGGCCAGGCCCAATGCACCCAGCAGAACTACCCCACCTCGCCTGACGAAGCTCGAAGTCATTTTCGCCATGATTGCTCACCTCCCGAGGCGTGAAGCGGCGGATGATCTTGTTTCGCTCTCCGAAGCCTGCCTACGCCATCCCTGATTCTATCACGATTCTTCGAAGTCAACCTCAAGGTATTCGACATTAATCTTTGTAGGAGAGCACGAAAGGCATGCCAAGTCCCCTCACGTCGGGATGCGGTATTCCGAACTCCCGGACGCGGGAGACAGCGCCAGTTCGCGGGCGAGCCTCTCTTCGTGGACGATCTCCGACTCGATGATGAGGCGTCCGACCCGGACTCGACCGTCGATCCGGTAAGAGATGCCGACCGGAACGAGCAGCAACTGGTCTCGCGCTAGCTCGGTGGGCGGTCGATCACCGATCGCCATCCCACCACTCCCGTCCAAGATGAACAGGAGATGGAGGTTAAGCCCGCTCGAATCGCGGTACGAACCCTCTCCGAGATCGACGCAGTGGTAGATCAGGCGTGACCTCGCCGCCGAGGTGGGCAGGATATCAACGGGAGCGCCTTGGGTGTCAGCCTGCGGCGCGAGGTGATGGTCCATCCCCCACGTCTGGATGAACCGCTCCCGGAAGTGGAACGGGGGGCGCCCCTCGTGACGGATCGCGAGCAGGCTGACTTCGGGCTCCGCCTCGATCGCGACCGATTGGGGGACGACGATTGCATCGCCCCTCCGGAACACCCTCCCCTTGTGGCGAACGCTCAGGGTCGAGGTGTCCGAAAGTCCGATCCCGTAGAGCGTCCCGTCCGGTTCATAGAGAACCGGCTCATCTCGATAAGCCGCAAGGTCTAGGCGAGGTTCCCACGCCCGAATCGCCTCCGCGACAGAGGCAACTTCCGCCTCCTGGGCAACATGGGCAAACAGGACAGCATTCGACAAGGACGATCTCCCGGTTTCTAGGTAACGGTTCAATGTTACGGGAATGGTCGGGTCGTGCCAATCATCGTCGATCCTGATCGTCCAGATCGGGGAAATCAACGGCTCCGGCCTTAAAACGGCGGTGATATCCGGGGTATACTGAGGCACATTCGTTCGCGAAGCCTCGTTCGTCGGCCCGATCGGCCGGCATCCTGTTCGGCAAGAGTTGGGCGACCGCGCCCCGGGGGATTGAGCCATGTCGGGTGTCAGCATCGTCTTGTGTCTCGTGCTGATGACGGCGACCCCGGGTCCCGAAGAGTTGGTCTCGAAGCTCGGTGCTCCCCGCTACGCCGACCGCGAAGCCGCCGCCTCGGCGCTCGAAAAGCTGGGACGGTCGGCGATCTCGGCACTGAAGGCAAGTCGCAATCATCGCGATTCCGAGATCCGATCGAGGGCCGTGGCGCTGCTCATCAAGATCGAAGGATCGTTGCTGCTCCAGCCGACGATGATCCGCCTCGATTTCCAGGATCGGCCCGTCTCAGACATCTTGAAGGAGATCAATCACACCTCTGGTGACTTGATCTCGATCCTCCCCGACGATCGCAAAGCGATCTCGACGCAGCGGATCTCGCTCCAATCCGACAAGCCCTTGCCGTTCTGGACGGCGGTCGACCGCATCTGCGACTCGGGCGGCCTGCAGTACAGCTTTGCGGGGCGATCGAACCCAAACCTGCGCGAGACGTCTCTGGTCGTCATGCCGGGACAGTCGCGACCCCCAGGACTGATGTCAGACTACGGCCCGTTCCGGGTGAACCTGAGCAGCCTCCACTATCAGCGTGACCTGACGTTCGGGGTTATCAGAGCCTCGCCCGGGATGCCCAACGGTTTCGGACGAAACGCCGATCCAGTAGCAAATCCCCCGGCATCTGGGCAGGTCGCCAATGAGCAGTTTTACCTCCGCCTTCAGATCGCCGCCGAGCCGCAGCTCAGCTTGCAGCTTTCAGCCGCCGCGAAGGTGATCGCGGCGACCGACGAACAGGGGCAGTCGCTGCTCCTCCCGGTGAGCAATAATTTGGTTCAGCAGATGCCCGGCTTTTCTGGATCGACTTCGGGTCCGATCCCTTTCCAACTCTCCCTCAAGCGCCCGGATCACCCGGGCCAGACGATCCGACTGCTCAAGGGGGTGATCCCCCTCCAGGTCTCGACACGCAAGCCTGACCCACTGGTAGTCCCGCTCGCCGGTTCGGTTGGCAAGACGTTTAGCGGCGACGACGCCACTCTCACGATCCATGACCTCAAATCGACCCCGAATTCCAGCCAGTCGATTGTCGAGTTCACGGTCGTCCCCAAGACGCCCAGGGCCGCAACGAACCCAGACGGGATGGAAGCGTTCATGATGTCCCGCACCGACGTCAGTCCGATGAATCTGGAACTGATCGACGCGACGGGGAAGCCGATCCCGTGGTATCTCACTGCGTCGACCCCGAACGGCGACGATGTTCGCATGACGATCTCGGTGGCGAACGGACCGAGCGGGACCGCCCTAACCCCCGTCGCGGTCCGCTACTTCGGCACGATCGCGACGACGACCGAGGTGCCGTTCGAGTTCAAGAACGTGCCGATGCCCTGAGGGTTGGTCAGAGGATCAGGGCGAGATTATCCTTATGGATGACCTCGTCGTAAGGGGTTGCGCCGAGGATCTGGCGGGCCTTCTCGGTCCTCTGGCCCCGGATTGACTGGGCTTCGGGTGTGGCGTAGTTGGTCAGACCTCGGGCGAATTCGAGACCTTCGCCGTCGCGAATGCCGACCACGTCGCCTTTCTCGAATTCCCCCACAACCTCGACGACGCCGATTGCGAGCAGGCTCTTGTTGCCGGTTTCGAGAGCGGTCCTGGCCCCGGTGTCGACGACGTAATAGCCTTTGGGCCGCGCGGTGAGGCCGATCCAGCGATTTCGGGCACGCCGTCGAATTCCTCGGGCGAGGAAGAGGGTGCCGACCGGCTCGCCGTTGAGAATGCGCGTCAACGGCTCTTGCTTCGTCCCCGAGGCGATGATGACCGACCCGCCCGCCCTTGTGACGAGGCTCGCGGCCTGGAGCTTGCTCTTCATGCCACCGGTCCCGAGACTGCTCTTGCTATCGCCCGCAAGGCCGAGGATCTCCTCGTCGAGATTTGAGACGAGAGGGATAATCTCACCCTGGTCAGCCGTGCCGGGATCGGTCTTGTAGAGGCCGTCGACGACGCTGAGGATCACGAGCAACGGGGCCTGGAGCAGATTCGTGACCATCGCGGCGAGGAGATCGTTATCGCCGAATTTGATCTCGTCGACGCTGATCGTGTCATTCTCGTTGATAACCGGGACTGCGTCCCACTCAAATAGCGCGGTGATCGTGTTCCGCATGTTGAGGTAGCGGGCGCGGTTATCAAAATCTTCGTGCGTGAGGAGCAGTTGGGCGGCGTGGCGACCGTGGCGTCGTAGGCCTTCGTCGTAGGCACGGATGAGGTAGGCCTGCCCGATGGCGGCAGCGGCCTGGAGCTGGCGGAGGTTGTCGGGTCGTTTGCTCAGCCCGAGTTGTCCGATTCCTGCCCCGACGGCCCCAGAGCTGACCAACGCGACGCGCCGGCCGGTGGCGTGCAGGGCACTAATCTGTTCGGCGAGGTGGTCAATTCGTGCAGGGTCAAGCCGGCCGTTCGAGCCAGCGAGAACGCTCGTACCGACCTTTACGACCCAGGTTTTTGCTGAGAGAACCACGTCGTCGCGGACCAAGTCCCGGCCCATCGTCCTCGCACCTTTCGGGATAGCGCGTCATCGCGACGGGCGTGTGAACCGAACCCGTGAAGATTGCCTAAGGAACGCGGCCCTATTATAATAAAGTCTACCGACCGGCCTAGCCGAAGTCACTCAACGATTCGTCGCGCTCCCACTCCACTCCCCGCCGTCTCGTTCAAGGCGGGGTAGGGCTTTTAGGGCACCATGATCTATGGGCGAACTGATGCACGAGTGCGGGGTGGCGGCTGTATACCACCACCACGCGGGCGACCGACAGGTGTCTAAGCTGACACCGACCTTCGCTGACCCGTTTAGCGTGTCACGCCTCATCCCTCGGATGTTGCTTGACATGCAAAACCGAGGCCAACTCGCCTCTGGAATGACGAGCTATCACCCGACCCGGGATGCTCTCCTCCGGACTCACAAGCAACTCGGGACCGTCGCCGAGGGCTTTCGCCTGAATCACAAGGCGAAGTTCGAAGCGATTATGCGCGACCAGGACGGTCCGGCCGCGATCGGCCATGTCCGCTACGCGACCTGTGGCGGCGACGACAAGAGTTACGCCCAGCCCTTCGAGCGTGAACACGGGCGCAAAGCTAAGTGGTTCGCGTTCGCCTTCAACGGCCAACTCGCCAACTATCAAGAACTGAAGCGTGAGCTGCTTGAAAAGGGTGACTACCACCTCAAACGAGACACCGACACCGAAATCTTCATGCACGCTCTGAGCTACGAGCTTCAGGGCGAGGGGACGCAGATCGACTGGGCCGGCGTTTTTGCCCGACTCGCCGACAAGTTCGACGGGGCCTATAACGTCGTCCTCCTGACCGCCACTGGCGACCTCGTCGTAGTCCGCGACCCCCTTGGCATAAGGCCCCTCTGCATCGCCGAAGATGGCCCCCTCTTCGCCGCCGCGAGCGAGAGCGTGCCCCTGGCAAACCTCGGATTTACCGGCATCCGGTCGCTCGAACCGGGGACGCTCGCCGTCGTCAATCGCGACGGCGTCCGGATCGACCGTTATGCCGCCTCCCCCAAGAAGGCCCACTGCTTCTTCGAGTGGATCTATTTCGCCAACGTCGCCAGCACGCTCGACGACCGCTCGGTCTATCTCAGTCGCGCCGCGCTCGGTCGCGAGCTGGCTAGCCTCGAAGACGTGCCGCTTGACTCGAACACGATTGTTGTTCCCGTGCCCGACACCGCGAAGGCCGCTGCCGACGCGATGGCGTTCGAGCTGGGCGTCCCCTCGGTCGAGGGGCTGATGCGAAATCGCTACGTCGGCCGGACCTTCATTGAAGGGAACGCCGACCGCGCCGCGAAGGCCAAGCTCAAGTACACACCGCTCCCTGAAGTCCTCTCAGGCAAGCGGGTGCTGTTGGTTGAAGACAGCATCGTCCGATCGACCACGATGCGGGCACTCGTCCACGAGATCCGCGACCGGGGCGGGGCGCGTGAGATCCATCTCCGGGTCGCCTGTCCGCCGATCATCGCTCCGTGCTATTACGGGATCGATATGTCGAGCCGCGACGAGTTGTTCGCCCCCAAGTATTCCGACCTTCCCAACGGCGGGGTCTCTGAAGAGGCCCAGCAGCGGATGGCAAAGGAACTTGGTGCCGACAGTCTCCGCTATCTCCCGGTCGAGGCGATCGCCCGCTCAATTGGCCTATCCTCCGATCGCCTCTGCCGCGCCTGTGTGACGGGGAACTATCCCTCCCCGGCGGGCGAAGCCCTCTATCAGATTGACAACGCCAAATCCCAAGGTGCCGCCAGCCGGATCAGCGACGGCAAGCGGGCCTACGAGCGTGAGGCCGTCGCGGCGGCCGATCCTGCCTGAATCGAGTCCGGGGCGTGACGCCGTCGCGCCCCGGTCCAAACTCTCTCAGCGCTCTTTCGAGCGGTCCCGGTCGGTAATTACCCCTTCCAACTCTTGAATCTGTTTCGTCAACTCTTGGATCTGGGTGTTGATCTGCTCGAGCTTCTCCGCCGTCTTGGCATCGTTCGCGGATACGGGCTGATAAGACTAACTGGCTGGGGCATGATCGTCCCAATGGGCAGACCAGCGATCATGTTGCCACCCATACTGGCATTGGTGAGTCGATAGTGCCAAGTCGGTTCGACGACGTTCGGCATAATCTGGACGTTGAGAGTCGATTCAACCATAGATTTCCAATTTCGACGGCTTCGACCCGGCGGCTGTACTTTCCGTAACTTTCTTCGCCACGTCGTCAACCCCTGGTAGGTAGACAAATGCTGGTCCGTTCGGGACGATCTCGGTCACCAAGCCAAAAAATCACCCCGGACGGAGCCAGCCATGTCACCATTGCCGACCAACACCAAGGTCTGCCAGTGGTTCCCTCAACTCGCCTCGTCGCTCGACCGGCGGTCCGCTAAAAGGTTCGTCCTTCTGTTGGTGGGCGCGGTACTGGCTCGTGGTCGCAGGTCCGTCACCAGTTGGATTCGCGCTGCTGGCCTGAGCACGCGATTCCGCTCGTGTTACATCGCGATCGCGGCGGCGGGTAAGACGGTGGACAAGATCTCCACGCAACTCCTCAGGACGGTGATCACGCCGCTGGTCAAGCACTCCCAACGGCTGACCCTGGCGTTGGACGACACGCCGGCCCAGCGGTATGGTTCCCACATCCAAGGAGCTGGCATCCATCACAACCCGACGCCGGGGCCAGCTGGATCGCATCAATCTTATGGACATGTGTTAGTCGTTCTTGAGCTCCTCATCACGCCTAAGGCATGGGGGGTGATCGCGCTGCCGTTGTTGGCTTGACTTTA
>JANXSY010000061.1 GCA_025356435.1 Isosphaeraceae bacterium
GCAGCGGACCCCGCCACACGCGGCGGTTTTCGTGTCGTCGGGCTCGGTCGTGTGTGGCCGGGTCCGCTGAGCTTTGTCGTTAGGCGCGTCGGGCAAACAGGCTCGGTGGTGGGGCGCGTTGTCGATGCCGGCGGTCGGGCCTGGTGGTGTCGAAGTCGGTGGTCGCGCCGGGAATCGGCTTGCCTCACGTCGGCGGTTGTGCCAGGCTCTCTCATGTCCGTCGCAATCGGTGGTCCACGCGGTTTCGCGGCTAACCCGGCGCTGCAGCGGACCCCGCCACACGCGGCGGTTTTCGTGTCGTCGGGCTCGGTCGTGTGTGGTCGGGTCCGCTGAGCTTATGCGTTAGGCGGCTTCGAAAGGCCGCATCGTCCCGGACCCCTCCCCCGCCCCCCTGGAGTCATTTCGATGCTACGTCCGATTCGCGCCGCTTGGTCCGCCTTAGGCATTCTCGCCTTCTGCACTCTGACGCCCGTCCCTACTCGGGCAGACATGCTTTACGTAGGCAACTACAACGGCAACACGGTCAGCGCGATCTCGGATGCCGGGGTCGTCAGCACCTACGCGAACAGCGGCGCCGTGCCAACGGGGCTGGCATTCGATGTCAACGGCAATCTATTCGCGGGCAATAGCTTTGCGGGGACTATCACCGAGATCGCCCCCGGCGGAGCCGGCACTTCCATCTTCGCCAGCGGCCTCAACCGACCGGAGGGCCTGACCTTCGATGCCAGCGGCAATCTTTACGTCGCCAACTACGGAAGTGGCGTAGTGAATCAAATTACTCCGGCGGGAGTCGTCACGACCTACGCCACCCTTTCGAGTGGCATCGTCGGACTGGTTTTCGACTCGTCGGGAAACCTGTTCGTCTCGGGTGGCAACGGCAGCAACGCTATCTTCGAAGTCACACCCGGTGGCATGGTCAGCACCTTCGCAAGCGGCGGAGGCTTGGCCAACCCCTTCGGTCTCGCGTTCGATAGCTTCGGCAACCTCTATGCGGCCAATGAGGGCGGGAACTCGATCAGTAAAATCACGCTCGGGGGCATTGTCAGCACGTTCGCCAGCGGGTTGAACGCCCCCTACGACGTTTCGATCGACGCCACGAACAACGTCTTCGTCACCAACTTTAACAGCGGGACCATCTCTAAGATATCGCCCGGCGGCACGGTCAGTGCTTTCGCTAGTGGGCTGAATGGCCCCGCCGACTTCGCACAATTCTCGCCCAGGGCCGTTCCTGAGCCGGCGAGCGTACTCATGTTGGGCACTGGTGCCCTCGGCTTGCTGGGCTACTACAGGCGACGAAGCCGGGGGAACAGAGCCTAACCTCGCGCTGCAGCGGACCCCGGCCACGGGCCGCGCTTTGTGTGTTCTCGATGCTCGTTGGTCCGTGGCCGGGTCCGCTGAGCTTTGTCGTTAGGCGTTAAACCCCAGCCCGGGGTTTCGCATATCGACCAAGCTCAGCGACTGGAGGTTTCTGAGGCTCGGACCAACGAGCGGACTGCGTGCCCAGGTGGTGGGTCAGCCGGCGATCGACTTCACCCTCGACGGGAAGTATCACCACGTCTCGGCGTGGGAGGTGTATGTGCGGCTGTTCCCCGGCGGCGGGACAGTCTACCAAGAGACGAGCATCGACGACGACTTCATCGGGGATCCGCTCGGCGGCGACGCGGACGTGCTGAAGGGCGACGGCGACGCGGCGATCTTCTTCTAAAACAACGGGGAGAAGCGCCACATCCTGAACTGGTCGTTCCTGGCTCGGGCGTTCAACGGCCACTTCCGCACCATCCCCCAAGCGGTCATCAACAGCATCCCGGCTGGTCCGGCTATCCCGGACGCCTAACCTCGCTCCTCGACCTCGGTTGTCGAGCCCCGCCGGCTCGGTTACAATTATACTCCGGGACGGTGGATGCCGATCGAGTGGTCCGGGGTATGAATCATGGGCCCGTTACTCGACCGCGTCCGCGACCTGGTCGACGAGGGCAAATATGTCGTCGGCAAGCATGCGGCGGAGCGACTCGAGGAGCGAGGCATCCTCGAATGGCAGGCGGTCGCGGGGCTGGAGGACGGAACCCTGATCGTCGAGCGACCGGACGCGACCCCCAACCCGACCGTGGAGGTGCGCGAGTCCCTGCCCGATGGTACGGACTTCAAGGCCGTCTGGTCCTTGCTGCCGCAATCTGGCGTCGCGAAGCTAGTCACGGTCCACTTCTTCGACTAAAGGTGAGCGATGAGAATCCCCGGAGAACGAGTGAAGACGACGCGGCTGGTGCGGGGGGGTCGTTACATCGTGGCCGTCGAGGTCGAGATGGTCATCCCGCCGGACGACCCGAGCGAACCCTGCTACGAATCTGAGACGGTGCAACTCGTCCGTGAGATCGCCGAGCACGCCGAACGGGGCGATACCGTTTGGCTTGAGGAGCACGGCCAAGTTTATGAGTTGATTGGTTCGGGTCGCGGCGGCATGTCAATGCAGAGGGCCTAACCCACGGTTGCAGCGGACGGAGTACCGCCGCTGAACCTGGTTGTTAGACGGGAGATCAGACGGGCGAAAGCGATATTCGACCCGGAGACTCTTGGCGGCCTTGCGTTTGGCAGTGAAGTACTCGGATTCTGTCCGATTGTACATCAACTGAGCAGCGAGAAAGGCGATCTGCCGGCGGATTCGTTCATCGGCCATGGAGGAGGGGTGCGCCGTTTTGTGCCCGTC
>JANXSY010000120.1 GCA_025356435.1 Isosphaeraceae bacterium
TTGATGCCGTCCTGCGTCTCCTTGTTGCGGGAGACGATCCGGACCTTGTCCCCCTCAGCGAGGAAAACGATTTGAGCGTCCGGCGTGCCGCCGTGTTCGGTGTAGAAGCCCTTGTAGTCGCCGTCGACGACGTGCACGGTATCGCCGGGGCGCACCTGTGAGGCCGCGTACTGAAGCGTCAACCAAGGGGACGACTTCTGTCCCCGCCCTCCATCTTTGCCCCCGGGCGCGACCCAGTAATTGGCCGCAATCGCCGCCGGGCCGAAGAGCAACGCCCCGATCATCGCGACGCAGAGAAAGCGGACGTTCATGATGACACTCCGGATGGCGTCGACTGTGGGGCCGAAGCGACGTGGTCCGCGATCGCGGCGACCCGCCTGACCGTTGGGGAGGCCGGGTTCTTAATGAGCTCGTAGTCGCGTGCCTCGGCGACGGAGCCAGCCCACCCCGCCTCGGCGGCGCGTGCGAGATTGTACATCTCGCGGGCGGTAACGTAATGGACGTGGAACGTCGGGTCGGCCTCCATTTTCGCGGCGAGGGCTTGGTGGAATTGAACCATCGTCTCGCCGAGGATCGCCGCCTGCCCCGCTTCATGCGCTCCGTGGGCGTGGAGCTTGACGAAGACCCAGTCCGGCCGCGACGGCACCGAGACTCCCGCCCGAAGCCAGTTATCGACCCGGCCGATCGATGCGGGGAAGCTTCCCTGAATACAGCCATTCTCGATCCGGGGGACGATCCCCCACTTCCGCGACTTCCAGAGGAGCACCAGGGGGCCCTGAATCATTAGGAGGCCACGGTCTGGGGCCGGGCACCGGCCGATCGGTATGCCCCGGTCGTGCGACATCGGCCGATCGGGGTCGTCGACCGCATAATAGATACTGTTGATCGTCCGCGTTTGAGACGGGCCGGGTGCCGAGGGCATCGTGAAGTCGGCGTAGCATCCGGTCTCGCGGAGGACGTCAATCTCGTTGTTCACGCCGCAACTGCGGCCGTCGGGCCGGGAGTTGTCGAGGCACCAATTGCCATGGACGAAGCCATAAGCGACCTCGCCCGTATCGCGACGGACGGCGAGCAGGCCGTGACGTCGCGCCAGGATCTCCTTCGCCTTAGTCAGCACGGCGCGGAGGTTTTCGGCCGTGTCGTTGTCGTGGTGCAGGTGGACTTCGACCTCGCCGAACCCCGCGCGGCAGAGGGCGGCCAGAGCCTCGACGTGGTTCTCGTCATACTGCTCAACCGGGTAGAAGAACGTGTGTTGCGGCGGACGGCCGTCCCGGTCTCGGATCGACCCGAAGATCCGGGGATACACCTCAGCCCATCGGTCGATGCGGGCCTGCCCCTGGAGGGCCGACTTCGCCTTATGCATCGGCTCGAAGTGGTCGGCAACCGCTATCAGGAGATGGACTTCGCCCCGCTTCGCCTTCTCGCGCCATCGCCGGGGGGATTGGAGCACATAGTCAAGAAACCAGCGGTCCATGCCACGGACGCGCAAGAATACCAGGAAGAGGGTCACCCCCGCCCCCAGTACGATCGTCGCGGCAATCAGGGTGGGGTTCATCAAAGACCTCATGCCCGTTCGACCCCCGCCGGAGTGGGGGCTGTATTGTACGAGACTTTACCCCAGGACCGAACCGAATGTCCCGACGCCCAGACCCAGAATGACGCCCACGACGCGGCGTTGAGGACCAGGAACGACGCCGAGGCCGAGACGAGTTTGTTGTTCGTCATTCCCGCAAGACCAAGCACCGCCAGTGCATAAAGTACAAGTTCGCCTAGCGTCACCACGAGGAAAAACCACCGGGCCGACGAGTCGACGGCGACGAGAGCGAGGCCTGAAATGAACAGGACGATCAGCGCCCAGGGGGCGGCGAGCCGGCCGAGCTTGTGCGAGACGAACTGGATCCAGATCGGGTTTCGCCAGGGGAGGACCGTGGCCGGGGCCTTGGCAACGAGCTGGAAGTTGCCGCTCAGGGTGCGGACCTTCCGGCGAAATTCGTCTTTCGTCTTCTCCGGGAGCCGGTCGAAGGCCTTCGCGCGGCTCTCGTGGATCACGCGGGCCCCCCGCATGGCGACCTGGAGCGGCCAGTAGACGTCGTCGAGGATCGTCCCTGGTGGGATAGGCTGGAATAACTCACGGCGCACCGCGCTGATCGCGCCGGTCGCGCCGACCGTCGAGTGGAGCAGTCCCTCGTTCGCCCTCAGCCATTTCTCGTAGCGCCAATAGAGGCCCATCCCCGCCATGACCCCAGGGGCGGTTTCGACGACGAGGTCGCCGCTGACAGCCCCGACAGATGGGTCGGCGAAGGGGGCGAGGAGGCGGAGCAAGGCGTCGGGAGCCCACGTCTGCCTTACGTCGGCGAAGACGATCACGTCGTTCGTCGCCGCCACGCAGCCGGTCGAGAGTGCGACTGCCTTGCCGCAATTCGCGCCGAGGTCGATGACGCGGACCATGCTCGGAGGCCCCTGCTCCAGTGCGATCGCGGCGGTCCGGTCGGTCGAGCCGTCGGAGACAAAGATGATCTCGCCGATGAGCCCGTCGTCGGCGATTCGACTCGCGAATTCGCGGAGTCGTCGATCGATCGAACCTTCCTCGTTATAGGCGGCGATCACGACCGAGACTGAGGGGCAAGGGTCACCGACCCCAGCGAGCCGAGGGGGACGGCCGAAAAATCGGGCTAAAATCGCTACGAGGACTGGATAGCCCAGATAGACGTAGGCTACCAGGGTCGCGGAGGCCCAGAAAGCCAGAGCCAAGACGTGATGGCTCATGAGTCTCCTTTAGACATGGATGGCCTCAAGTAATCCGGCCAGTTGTCTTGCCTGCTCGCGCCGGTCAAAGCGTGAGGCGTCCCAGTCAGGCATGTCGACGACCCGGCCGTCTCGCTTGAGCTTGAGTTCGATCTCGGAGGCGAGGTGATCAGCGATCGCGGCGGTGTCGCCCGGGGCGAACCGCGCGGCGGCGGGGTGGCCTTCGAGCAGGTCCCAGACCTCGCCGCGAGGAGCGATCACCAGAATCGGCACGCGGGCCGCCATCGACTCGAATACCTTGGCCGGCACGACACGGACGGCCTCGGGAACGTCAGCCAGAAGGATGCACGAGGCGTCGGAAGACCGGGCCAGGGCAATCGCCGCCGTGTGGTCGAGGTAGGGATGCAGATCGAGACGACACGGGGTGTCACGGAGCTGATCGAGGATTGCGTCTTGCTCGGCAGTTCGACGGCCGGCGAAGCTGAGGTCGAACCGCGCGGCGAGGTCCGGACGGCGTTTCGAAAGATCGAGCACAGCGGCGACCAGGGGGCCGACGTCCGTGAGGTTCCAGAGGGTGCCGACGTATGACAGCCGATACCGCCCTGGCTCGGTCGAGGACGGACTGTGGCCCTTCGTCTCCCGGAAATCGTCAGGGTCGAAGCCGTTGTAGATGCAGGAGACCTGGGCGGAGGACCTGGCCTTGTCGCGGACACGTCCCAATTCCAGGGCGCTCGCCTCGGTCGTTGCGACGAGTGCTTGGGCCTGGCGGACGACTCGGGACTGCATCCGCGACTGGACGGCGGTCGAATACGATCCGAGACGTTTATTCTCCAGGTAGGCGTTGCTGATCCCCCACTCGTCACGATAGTCGAGCAGGAGTGGGAGGCCGGACCATCGGGCCAGCCTGGCACCAACGAGGAACGACGAGAACGGGGGGCCGGTGACCATGATCGCCGCGTGGGGGGCCTCGCCGAGGATGCGCCGTCCCTCCCGAACCGCCCCGGCAACCCAGAGGACCTGAGGATCGGGCTGGAGAACGAGGTTAACGACCCGACGAGCCGCACCTTTGATCGCTCGTTTCACACCGCCCGATGATCCCTTGCTACCCCCGGCCGAGATGGCGGCCTTCATGGCATAGCCTGGTTCGAGCGTCCGGGCGCGGCGAACCTCGGTCCCGGGCGGGATGTCAGCTTCGAGGCTGCGGTCGAGCACGGGGACCGAGGGATTCGCCACGGTCAAGACCGTCGGACGCCAGCCGAACTGCGGCAAATACTTGACAAACTTCACCGCGCGCTGGACCCCCGCCCCACCGACGGGCGGGAACTGGTAGACGATGAGAAGCACCTTCTTCGCGTCACTCATCATCGATGTCGGCCCCAGGCGTCGGGCGTGGTAAAC
>JANXSY010000163.1 GCA_025356435.1 Isosphaeraceae bacterium
CACCTACCGAGCCTTCGGCACCCGAGATTCCGGCGAGGTCGTCAGCGCCGAGTTGAGAATATGGCTGCTGCGACCCTGACCGATCAACAGTGGGATGAACTCGATGAGTTCCGGGCCTCGACTCGTGACGCCCGCGTCTTCCGCAATGCCACTATTATCCTCATAATTCGTTGCGGACGCTATCTTGATGACAAATACATGAAAGCCGACGTCTTTGTCACGCGGACCGAATATTTCGGCGACGGCGCGAAGGCGGCCATCGTGGAGTACCGTGACCGTCAGGCCGATCTGCAAAGGGTGGTCTTTATCCAACGCGATTTCGCGGGCGAAGACCGGATGGGCAAAGCTGCAAGGCCGATGCCCATCGAAGTCTTTTACTTCCTGCGGACACCGCTTCAGGAGGCGCTGCCGAAAGCGACCGTCCTCGGCGCTGAGCGCGTCAACGGACGGGACTGTTACGCCTTCTTCTATCCGCAGGCCGATTACACCCTGACGAAGCAGGACCTGGTCTATTGCCTCGACGCGACCATGGGCACTCCGATCAAAATCACTTCCTATCTCAACGAAGCGACTCGCACCAAAGGTTCGCCGGCTTGGACCTGGACGTGCGATAAGCTCGAAACGACGCAAGGTCACGAAATCCCAGCCGTCTCGACGATGGAGACCTACGGGCCGGACGGCAAATCGATGATCACTCACAATTTTACCGTGGAATCGATCAAATTCGACGCGGATTACCCCGCGACGACGTTCTGGCCGACGATCCAGACCGGCGTGACGGTCCTGGACTCGCTCGCGAAAAAGACCTACGAAACCCCCGGCGTGAAACTGCCCGATCCGCCTGTGGCGAAGGTCGCAACGGAAGCGATCGTCGCCACCCCGCCCGGCGATGGGTCGGCAACCACGTCGAGGATGACCCTTGGCCTCGGCTTCGCGATGCTGCTCGCGGGCGGTATTCTCTAGTGGCGTCGGCGCTGAGGCCATCCGCTATTGCTCGATCCCGATTGCGTCAAACGGCTTCAAATGGGGGTCGGACAGGGTGTTGTCGTGGACGATCGCGGCGTTCTTGCCGACGAAGGCGGTCTTGGCGTGATCGCTTGATATGCGGCCAATTTCGCAGCGAGCGCGGAGTCGTTGCGCTCCCTGCGGCCGACCTGTCACAAGCACGAAAACCCTTCGAGGTCTCGTACGCATTCAGGAATCAAAGGCCACTTCGCACTCGCGGTGGAAGGCAAGCCCAACACCATCGCGCCAACGATTGACCTCATCCCCCCCAGCTCGTAGCATCAGCCGGCGGCATCCGCCTGATTGAACAGCGAGGAACCGCGAGCGTTGACAGGCCTGGCCCTTGAACGCGGAGAGATCATGAGTCGAGATATCCGCGAGTTTGGGCTGGGGGATATCGCCGAGGTGGGGCGGTTTCTGGTTGAGGGGTTCGGGACGGCGAATGGGGGGTTTGCCTCAAAAGACGTGCTGACGTGGAAATATTTTGACCCCAGAGGCGGGTCGGAGGGGATGAGAGGGTTTGTGGCCCGCGAAGAGGGGAGAGTCGTCGGGTTTGTCGGCATCTGTCCGGGGACGTTCCATGTCGCGGGCGATGTGGGGCGAGAGGTCTCGACGCTGCATATGGTCGACTGGCTGGCGGAGAAGGGGCAGGGGAATGTCGGCGCCTATTTGTTCTTGCGGAGCCACCGACAGGGCGAGACGGCCTATGTGCTCGGGGCGAGCGTTGATGCGAGGCGGGTGATCGCCGGCGGCGGATATGTGGAACGGGCAGGGGTGCCGGTCTTTCGCAAGACGCTCCGGCTCGGCCATCGGCTCCGCGTTCCGGGCGGGATCGGGGGGGCGGCCCGGTTGGTTCGCGACGCGGTCGAGACGGTCACGCGGCCGAGGAGACGGGTTGCTGCACCAGTAATATTAAAGCGAGTAGACGTTTTTGACCATCAGATCGATGCTATCCTCCAGGCGTGCGAGCCGGGGCTGGTTTTCTCTCGGCGACGGCCTGACTTGCTCAATCACTTGCTGCGATATCCCGGCAAGACGCTCACGGGCTGGATGATCGAGCGCGACGGCCGGACGCTTGGGTTTGCCCTGCTCGCCGTGATCCCGAGCGGGCGGATTCGGGTGGGGAAGGTCGTTGACTGCTTCCTGCCTGGGCGAGACGCGGGCGATTGGCATGCGGCGATCGACGCCCTCACGACCGAGTTAAAAGCGCAGGGGGCCGATGTGGCGCTCGCTTGCGGCAGCACCGATTGGTCGGCCGAGGCGCTCGGGACGGCGGGATATCGGCGGGCCTATTCGCTCGCGTTCTGGCTCCGGGATAAGCGGGGGCTGCTCCCGCGTCATGTTCCCTTTCATCTCACATGGATCGAGGCCGATTATGCTTATCTCGCATAAGCGAGCCTTCCTTGCGACCGCCCTTCGCCGCTCCGGCCTGCTGCGGGTGCTCGAAGTCTTGGCGAGACGCCCTGGCCTGCTCGTGCTCGGCTATCACCGGATCGGCAGCCTCGCCGGGAACCCGTTCTATGACGGCGTCTTCTCGGCCACCCCAGACGACTTCGCCCGACAGGTCCGTCACCTCCGCGACCGGTTCCGCGTGCTCACGCTCGATCAGGTGCTGGCCGGAGGTCCCGAACTGGCCCTCCGCGAGCCGTGCGTCCTCATCACTTTCGACGACGGCTATCGCGACAACGTCGACCTCGCGCTGCCGATCCTTCAAGATCTAGCAGTCCCCGCCACCTTCTTCTTGCCGACCGACTTCCTCGAACAGCCTCGCCTGTTCTGGTGGGACAGGCTCGCTTATATCCTCAAGCACAATCCCGTAGCCAATCTCGAAACCGAGGTCAACGCCTGTCTGATGGCACCGCCGGATGACATTCCCGGCAGGCTCGACCAGCTCCAGAGACGGGCGGAGATCGACGTTCCCGAAGCGGAGTTGGCCCGGTCGCTCCTGATGGATTGGGACGGGGCGCGGAGGCTGCTCGGATCGGGGATGACGGTCGGGTCGCACGCCCGGAGCCATCGCAACCTCGCCCAGCTCGACGAGGCCAACCAGCGCGACGAACTCCTCGGCTCCAAGGCGGTTCTCGAAGCGAATCTCGGTGTCGAGATCTCCGCGCTGGCCTATCCCTATGGCGTCGCGGACGCCTTCACCGACCAGACTTGTGAACTCGCGATCGAGGCCGGTTATCGACTCACCTTCGGATTTCAGGGCGGGATCAACCGCCCCGGCCGCCCGCCCCGATCCGCCATCTCACGGATCAACGTCGGACATGCCGACACCCCAGACCTCTTCCGAACGCGGGCGGCGATGCTCTCTGCATTCGGGCGGTCGGTCGTCTAGGCGTCAGAAGAAGAGCTGGAACCGAAGCCAGAAGAGGTCGGTCGCGCTGGTGTAGCGATGCGATGGGTTGCCGGTGACGACCGGGTTGGCGAACCCAGCGTGTTGCCAGTCGAAGTAGACTTTCGTATAATAATTCAAGTACCAGTTCACACCAGTATCAATCGCGTAGGCGTTGTTGGTCCACTGGTTGGGATCAGCGAATCCGCCGGTGAATATCTGCCGGCCGAGGCCAAGCTGGCTATATCGGGCGTGGACTTCGACCGCACCGAAGCCGAACT
Organism: Isosphaeraceae bacterium; assembly: GCA_025356435.1. Taxonomy (GTDB): domain Bacteria; phylum Planctomycetota; class Planctomycetia; order Isosphaerales; family Isosphaeraceae; genus CAMFLR01. The sequence continues at coordinate 3,622 of JANXSY010000163.1, forward strand.
CTCCCCCCTTGTTGTAGCCGAAGTTGCGGCGGGGCCTGACGACGTTCACTCGCCTGGTCAACTGCTCACCAGTGAGGAAATAGGCCGCCTGCACCATGTAGCCTTCGAAGGGCACCTGGGTCGACGTTCGGCCGTTGGTCGAGTAGCCCTGCGTGCCTCCGCCAAGCTCGCCGAGGAGCATCAGGCTTTTATAGAAGTAGGCAACGTGTCCGCTCCATTGCGACCGCATTCCGCGCTCGGTCACGTTGCTGTTGAGCGCGAGGAACGTGGGCGAGAGCGCCGAGGCGGACGACGAGGTTGTCTGGTCGTTCGCCGTCCGGTAGACGTTCGGCTGCGCGGGGTTGTTCTCGACGCCCCCGTAAGCCGTGCCACCGATGTTGAGATAGCGGAGGAAATCAAGTGTCTCGGATTTGAGGAACGGCCGAGAATTGAGGTAGAGGAACCCATCGGGGCTGCTGTTGAAATCCTGGAACGACCTGCGGGGGCCGTTGAAGATGCCCGTGGAGTAGCCGATCCGGCCGCCGAACAGCTCGCCGAGCGCCATCATGCCGTCCTGGCGGTTGCCGGACAGGTTGCCGGCGAGCAGCGAACGTTCGGGGGCGATCAAGTCACCTTCGGCGATCGAGAAGTATTCATAGAGATAAGGGGTCTTCATCCTGCCGACCCGGAACCGGAACCGGTTGTCAGAGCCCTTGCCTTTCGAGCTCGTCACCCGGCCGTCGGTCCCCTGCGCCCCGGTCCCGTCAGTCTCGGCGGGCGGGGTCAGGCTTTCGAGCAGGTTGAGCGTAATGAAGGCGTCGAGGAGGTCGAGCGAGCCGTAACCGCGATTGATCACGGTATAGAACTCGACGCTCTTGGTCGCCTGCCCCGTGAAATACCACCGCTGACGAGGGATGAAGAACTGGTTCTGGAGCATGCCCCGGTCTTGGGCGGGGAACCCTCGATATTCAGCCTGGGTAAGGTTGTGGAAGGTGAGCTGGAACTCATCGTCCTCCGAGGCGAACTCCAAACCTTCGGAGAAGAGCACCTTCGCCGGCCGCTTTAGCGGCTTCGCATCGGCGGTATTCTCGCGGACGAACGTGCGGGCGTCGGTCCCCTGGGCACCGGTCCCCCCTCGCTCTCGCGGGGTGAAGGCACGCGCATCGGACGACTCGCGGTTGCTGGTTCGGCCTGCTGTGCCCTGAGCACCGAAGCCGTCGGCCCGCCGCGCAGTCGGTGCTGATGAGGCCGATTCCCCCGCCGCCGAGCCCGCCGGAGCCGTCCCCGCGTTCGAGGCCGGGGGATTCACCGTTGCCTGGATCGCCTGGTATTTTTCCGAGAGGGCGCGGTATTCCTCGGCGTGTCGACGCTCCATCTCGTCGTACCGCTGTTCCAACCTGCGGAACCGATCTTCGACCGAAATCGGGGTCGCCTCGGGCACCGACGGTGCGGGAGGCGGTGGAGTCTGGGCGAAGAGGCCTGGAGTGGCCAGCCCTATGGCGAAGACGACACCCACCAACATCGCTCTCGGGTATCGCCCGAATCTGAAATCTCGCACGAATTCCTCTCAAGGAAGAAGTGTCGGAAATCAGATGGTGTAGTGACAAAGTCGATCGAGCGGGCCGAGGTGACGCAGTCGCCAGGGACAGCCTTCGGCCGGAGAATACAGAGCCTTGCATTTCTTTGTAAGAGTGATTTTCGCAAATCCGTCCGTCTCGGCTCTCCCGCGAAAGACCCGAATCGAGAGCCAATGCTCTAGGCTGTCGATACGTTGGCCGTTTCGGGCGAGACAGGCCCTACCGAATTCATGCCTCGAATGGCGTTGCCTTGACTTCCATCTATTTTCAGCCCCGATGGGTCGACAAATAACCGAGTGATTCGGGCCAACCGAAGGCCAGCCGCGATCGCCAATTTCCGTCATGAGCCGAAAGCCCGATCAAGGCCAACGTATCGACAGCCCACCCTAACCCTCCCCCACAAGTGGGGAGAGGACCCGATGTCGTTTTCCGGCAGATGGTTACGCTCTAAGTCTCATGAAATCTCACCGATACGACACGATTCGCGGGACGCCCCTCCTCGATTTCCCGATGGTGTCTCGTGTACGGGCCACGACGGCGGCCCCGCGCCCTTTGAGTGAACACCTTGATTCCGAGGCTCCCATGTCCGAATGCTCACAAGCCAAGATCGACGCCA
>JANXSY010000197.1 GCA_025356435.1 Isosphaeraceae bacterium
CACCTAACCCGGCGCTGCAGCGGACCTGGCTCGCCACGACGGCTTTTGGTTATGGGACGGTTTCCCTCGGCGGTCCGCTCGGCTTGGTCATTAGGGCCGGTTCCAATCGGCCCCACGAAGAACGCCACAAATGCCCCTTCATCGTCGGGCCTATTCATCGAGACCTAGCGCCTTGAGTTCGTCGCGGACGCGGTCGAGGTCCCAGACGCGGACGCTTTTGTCGTCGCCGCCGCTGGCGAGGCGGTGGCTGGTGGGGTCGAAGGCGAGGGTGAAGATGGTGCCTCGGTGGCCTGAGAGGCGGATGTAGGGGTGCGGCTCAGGAAGGCGCAGTGACCAGACGCGGACCTGGTCGGCGGTGCCGACGGCTAGCTCGGTGCGGTCGGGGGAGAAGGCGAGTGACTCGACTGGGGCGGTGCCGTCTCCCTCGGGAGGGGGCAGGCGGTGCAGGGTCCGGCCGTCGCGAGGGTCGACGATCAGGACGACGCCCGTGCGGTCGCCGATGGCTAGGGATGAGCCGTCTGAGGAGAGGGCGAGGGTGGGGTGATTGCTCACCAGGGACCACGGCAGGCGCTCGATCCGGTCGCCACGGAGCGACCAGGCGGTGACATCCTCGAACCCCGCGAGATAGATCCGAGTCCCCTCGGGGTTCATGGCGATATCGCGCCAGAACGGCGAGCGGTTCGGCTGCTTCGGGCGATCGGTACGGCCGGTCGGGGCGGGTGGCCGGTCGATTGCGGAGGGGACGTGGAGGTCGAGCGATTCAAGCCGGATGAGCGGGCCGGGGGTGCCGTCGGCGAGGAGGCGGGAGACGAGCACCTCGTGGACCCGGGTCATGACAAGGGTGCGGTCGTCTGGGGTCCGGGCGATCCGGGGGACGGTCGGGCGGAACCCCCGCGGCCAGAGGTTCGCTGAGGCGCGGGGGAAGTCGGGCAGGGGGGCGACGGCGACCGGCTTGAAATCGGGGGGGGAGAGCCACTCAACGCGGTCCGGTCCCGGCGCGATCGAAGTTCGGTTCCGACCCTCGCCTCGACCGAGCAGGAGGGTGATGAGCCGGCCCTTGGCGTCGAAGGTCAGCGACGAGGGACGCACCGCTTCGAGGACGTTGGCGGTGGTCGCGCAGTGGCCGGGGGTCCAGATCCGGAGCGTGCCGTCACGCGACGACATCGCGAGGTCTCCGCCGGGCGAGAACGCAACCTCCTTCAAGGAGGCGGGGAAGCCCGCGATCTGGGTCAGGGCGCGAGGGTTGACGACGGCCCAGAGGGCGAGCGATGACGACTGGCCAACGGCAAGCAGGCCGCTCTTCGGGGCGATCGCCAGTCCGTGCCACTCGCCGGTGATCGGCAGGGTCGCGACCTTCGACGTGGCGGCCACGTCCCAGAGTTCGATGCCCGAGCTTCGGTTGGCGACGGCGAGCAGCGTGCCATCGTCAGGGCTGAATCGAAGCTGGTCGATGAATCCGAGGTTGGGGTTGAGCGAGGGGAGCGACGACTGGGTCTTGCCGAGGTTGTCGAGGTCCCAGAGATGCACCGCGCGGCTGTCTGCGGCGGCGAGCAGCCCTTCGGGACCGAGTGCCAGCGCGGTGAGTTGGGCCTGGGTCTCGACGGTATCCCGACCTTTGCCGTCGCGGGTCCAGACGACTATGTCGGAGTCGAAGAAGGGGACCACGGCCACCGTCAAGCCGTCGGGGGAGATCGCGACCAGGGGCGGGGCGTACTTCGCGAACGACTCGGCCCTCGGTTCGGCCTTGGGCTCGTAGAGCGAGGCGAGCGGGTGGTCAAGATTGAGGGCGTTCCAGAGGTGGACCCGGTAGTCGACACGGCCAGACCGCGGGTCGCGCGGCCTCGACGACTCTCCATCGACGGCGCGGTCGATGGTGATGAGCCGACGACCGTCAGTCGAGGCGGCGATCGAGATGATCTCGCGATCAGCGTCAGGCGGCCCGAACGTGGTGGTGGTGTCTGAGCGGTCGAAGAGGCGGAGGTTGCCGGCGATCGCCCCGGTGGCGGCCTTGAAGAGGCGGAGGCCCTTGCCGTCGGGATGGACGACCGCGACGTTCTCCCCCGCCGTGACGATCCGGGTGCCTGGTCGGCCGAAGGGTCCGCCGCCGATGCGTCTCGGACCCGGGCCTCGACGTGCCTCGTTGGCGCTGGGGAGGCCGGCGTGGAGGTCTTGGGTCTCGATCAAGACCCGCGCCTCGGCGTCCCAGAAGCGGACCGTGCCGCCGTCTTCAGAGAGGGTCGCAAGATGCTGACCGGTCGGCCCAAAGACGAGGCCCTGCGGCTGGTCTTCGGTGGGGATCTCAGGGCGCTTCTCGACGTCGCGGATCGCCAGAAAGGCGACGGCCTCGTCGCGGAGCCGGGTCCGCTGGCTCGGGCCAGAGGGCAGGGCCGCGGCACGCTTGAGCAGGTCAAGCCCGGTGGCGCGGCGGTCGGCCACCGACGACATCCGCACGACCTCAGCGTTCTGGATCAACTGCGACCGCAGCGCCGTCTGCGCCTCGGTGATCGCGACCCCAAGCTTGATCGCAGCATCCTGGGCATCGCCCCGCGCGATCTGGGCGTCATCGCGCTCGTGAAGAACGCGAATGTAGGCAAGCGTCGATGATGCGATGACGGTCGCCGTTGCCACTGTCGAGACGATCGTGAGCGAGGGGTGCCGTCGCGCGACCCGCCAGGCGCGGCCGATCAGCCCGATCCGTCGGGCGCGCACCGGCTCGTGATTGAGGTAGCGTTCGAGGTCGTCAGCGAGTTCCGTCGCGGTGGCATAGCGGTCGCCGGCGCGCTTGTGGAGGGCCTTGAGGACGATCGTTTCAAGGTCGCGCGGCACCTTCGGATCGAAGTGTCTGAGCGGGAACGGCTCGCGACCGGCAATCTGCTCGATCAGCTCGGCAGCCGTGTTACCGTCGAAGGGGGGGCGAAGGGTGAGCAACTCATAGAGGGTTGCGCCTAGACTATAGACATCACTACGGCCGTCGATCGGGCCGATCCGGGCCTGCTCGGGACTCATGTAGCGCGGGGTGCCAAGAAGGCTGTCCATCTGGGTCTGGCTGGGATCGGCGAGGCGGCGGGCGAGGCCGAAGTCGGCCATCCAGACGACCCCCCGGGCGTCGACCAGGATGTTCGACGGCTTGACGTCGCGATGGATCACGCCATGCTGGTGAGCATGCGCCAGCGCCTCAGACGCCTGCCTGCCGATCGTGGCCACCCAGCGATAATAAGCCGACCCGCGTAGCGGTTCGAACGGCGTCGGCTCGTCGTCAAGGTCGCGCGGCGCTCCCGATGACCCGCGCCCGGCCCAGGTGGCGGTCAAGTCTCCGAGCAGCCCAGAGACGTCGCGGTCGTGTGCGGTCACTACGGCGGCGGCGGCGTTGCGTCCCGAGTGGCTTGACCCGGCGGCAACGGCCCGGTCGCGCCTCAGGTGTTTGATGACCCGATCGAGCCCACTCCCCTCGATCCGCTGCATGGCGTAATAGCAAAGGCCGCCGACCTGGCCGACGTCGAACACCGGGACGATATGCGTATGGTGCAGCCCGGCGGCGGTGCGGGCCTCGTTGAGGAAGCGTCGCCGACCGCTCGAATCGGGCGCGGCGGACGATCCCAAGACCTTGAGCGCGACGGGCCGATCGAGGGCGACGTGGACAGCCTCATAGACGATCCCCATGCCGCCGCGACCGAGTTCTCTGACGATCCGATACCCCGCGACGCGCCGGCCCGATTCGAGCCGATGCCCCGGCCCGGTCGGGTCGCCGATCAGCCCCTGCACGAGCGCCAGGCCGCCAAGAGCGGCGGAGAGGTCGTCTTGGAGGTCGGGATATCCGGCGGCGAAGGCGGTGGGGTCGGGCGACTGCCCAGCCTCGGCCAGCGCGAGAAACGCCTCGATCGCCTCGCCAAGCCGTTCGTCGCGGTCGACCGGATCGGGCTCGATGTCACTTGCGTGACGAACCATAACGGCACCATCTTGTCGTGGATTTCTGGTTCCCCCTTCCCTTGTGGGGGAGGGGACCAGATGGGGTTTCTCGGAGGGGGCTTGTCGGTCGTCCAACGGTATTTGTCTGGACCCAGACGACATCCCTACATCATTCTACCCGGCCTTACGGAAGCTGTCCCGGCGAGTCGAACGTCCGTTTCAGGTTGCGCAGACCCCTGGCGTAGATCCCGCGAATGCTTTTGCGGCTGACGCCAAGGCGGTCGCCGATCGATTCGAAGGAGAGGTTTTCGGCGTGGTAAAGCCAGAGGACTTCAGCCTCGCCCTCGGCGAGTCCCGCCACGGCGTCTGCCAGCAAGACCGTCAGCTCGCGGCGGCTGGCGGCCTCGCTCGGGCTGGTCTGGGAGAGGGAGAGCATGTCGAGCATCCTGCCGCCGCCTCCGGCCGAATCAGGCCCGCCGCCAAGGTCAAGCGGGGCATCAAGGGCGATGTCCGCCGCGCCACCCGACCGCTTGGCTCGGCTGTGATAGCGGCCGAGGTCTGCGAGCTTCTGGCCGACGAGCCGCCGCAGCCAGCCCACCAGCGCGGCCTCATTCTCGCCGGTGAACTGGGGAAACTGACGGACGACCTCGACCAGGGCCTCCTGGACCACGTCCGAAAGCTCGACCCGCTCGCGGAGCTTGGCCCCGAGTCCGGTGCGAACGACCATTCGCATATAATTGCGATAGAGCGCACACAACTCCCCGAGCGCCTCAGGCCGGCCCGCCCGCGCCTCGGCCATCAATTCTATCGGTCCCGACCCCATGCCCGATCGACCTCCCCGCCTGCGATTGCGTGCGAACGAACGAGATCGGCGCTGCGTGGACCCGTCGGACCGATATCGATACTAGGCGTCAAACCGCCCCACGCCGTCCCTTCGTCTCCATGATCGGCCCACGACGGCTTGAGGGCAAGGCCGGGGCGTCCAGATGCGATGGGTTGCCACGATTTGATAAGTCGATCGAGGGCTTTTCCGTTTGTGCTTTATTAAGCTGCTGCTCTGATTGATGCGAGTGGACAAGAAACGGTTGACATCCAACGATTGAGGTGAGATTCTCAACAATCGAAGTGAGTGGATGACTTATTGTTCGACCGATCGTCGCTGCTCAGCAACGCCAGCAGTGGTTGGATCAACAAAGAGTTATCAAGCTTCAACTTGAAGCCCAACAGACAAACGCCATGAACCGGCAGGCCGCCGCGCAAGAAGAGAACGCCCGAGTCAATCGTCAGCGGCTCGACGCCGAACTTTACGACCTCTATCGCAGCGGTCGTTGATCATTGCGTCAACCACGTCTCTCCAGACCAGACACGCACGTCGATCCGGACGACGGTCAGCTCGCCCGCATCGTCATGGAGCGAGAGACCGGCGGCGTGAGCCCCGGGGGCCAATTGGGTGCGGGATCTTGTGCCCAGCCCCGCAGGGGCGACATCGTCGGCGGGTCGATGTCGCCCCGGCGGGGCTGAGACGAATATCCTTGCCGACCACGGCCGCCGACTCATTGGCGGGGCCGTGATCCATGAGTCGATCAGAGCAGGCTCTCAAGCAGCAGTTTGAGCTTGCGGACTTCGACTTCGACTTCGAAGGGGTTGTCGAGGCGGTCGAGGATCGAGACGGTCAGGGCGCGGTTGTAGCCGACTCGTTCGAGGCTGCTCACAACTCGGCCGTATTCGATCTCGCCCTGGCCGACGCGCACCTGGAACTCGCCGGGCTTCTTGCCGGTGTCGCGGAGGTGGACGTTCTGGACGTAGGGGTAGACCTCTTCGAAGTTGTGGCTGCTGTGCGGCCCGTGGATGTAGTGGCTCGGGTCGAGCGTCAGGCCCAGGCCGATCACGGCTTTGCAGAGCGCGACGGCGGTGGCAGGGTCGGCGGTGAGGGTCTCGGCGTTGGTCTCGACGGCGACGACCAGGCCTTGCCGCAAGGCGTGCGACGACAGCTCGGTCAGCCGCTTCACCTCGGCGTCGAACGGCGAATTGATCGGGCCGGCGGCGATCGTCAGGACGGCGACGGCGGTCGTCTTTGCCATCCGACAGGCGGCTTCGAACCGCTTGCGGTAGACCGGGCCAAGGGGGTCAATGTCGCCGAAGTCGAGGCCAATCGCCGTGGGGGAGAGGCTCGGCCCCTGGCGGAGCCGCTGCAAGGCCAGTTCGAGATTGTCGGTGATCTCGGACGGTTTCAGGTGCGTGCCCGACTCGACGACTTCGAGGTCAACCTTGTGGAACTCCAGGTCGGCCATGCGGCGCAAGGCCAGTTCGAGCGGCTCTTTCGAGAAGCAAAGCGTGCTGCAAGCGACGTACACCCGTCCCCCTCCTTGATTCCTGCGACGGATCGAATCGCCGACGGCGGTGGCTCTCCCGTCTCGAGCGGCTTCCCTACGATCCGGATCATCCGATCGAAAACCGCCGGTCCGGGCTGATCCTACCGCAAGCGGCGGGTTGTGGGTAGGGCAGTCGGGGTCGCGTCGCCGGTGCGGATCAGGTTTGATCGATCTCCGGCGAGTCGGCCGGTCGCAGCGGGTTCAGAGGCGACGTGCCGCGTCCAGTGCGATCCCGCCAGGCGGGCGAAATCGGCGTAGCGGTGATCGCGATAGGCCGAGAGGGCGGCCATCAGGTCGCGTCGGGCGTTGAGCCGCTCGGCCTCGGTCAGTGCGGGGCCAGAGACGCTGAGGTCGTCAAGCCAGAGGCGGCCGGGGGTGAGCATCTCGAACCGGAGCCGCGCGGATTCAAGGCCGGTCGTCGGGATATCGGAGACCCTCGCGGCGGTGGCCGTCCACTCAGCGCGGGGGAAGACATCCACCTGTCTCACGAACGGTCGGCCCGACGCCTGGCCCTCGATCCAGAGTCGCACCCTTGCTTCGGGTCGGTCGGCGCGGAGCCAGGCCTGGATCGTCACTGAGGGATGGCCGGATGGTGAGAATGGGTCGGAGACGGCCGACGCGGGGAGGGTGGTCGCGTCGAGTCGCAGGCTTGATCGGCCCCCGTGGGGTAGCTGGGTATCGAGCGCGATCGCGGCCTTGTCGCCGACTGGCCCCCAGCCGTCGATGATCGAGGCACCGCGCGTCGAGGTGAGCACGACGGCGGCGGCCTCGAAGTCGGGGTTCGTCGGGCCGGACGAGGTCTCGCCCGCAGCGAGGTGGTTGAGCCGGGCGAGGGTGACGGAGAGGTCATCATACTGGGCGCGCATGCCGTCAAGAACCGCCGCGCCGGGGTGGGTGACGGTGGTCTCGATCGAGGCGGCGGCGTCAAGCTTTGCTGAGGCGACTCCGAACGGGGGCAAGTCGGCGACGACCCGGAGGCCGCCGTCGACGACCTGTGTGATGAGCGGGGAGGTGCGGCCGATGTCGGCAAGCGTTGTCCCCTGGGCGCATCGCAGGACCGTTTCGATCTGGATCGGATAGGGGGTGTCGTTGGCCAGGGCGAGGAACGTCGCGCTGCCTGCCCTTGTCAGCCGCGCGGAGACGCCTGAAGGCGGGCGGGCACCGGCAGGTCCGGTCTCGGGGCTCGGGAGCGATCGGACGACCTGGGCGAACCGGCGGACGCGGTCTTCTCGGCCGGCAACGGCGTCTCCCGAGGCGAAGAACCATCGGCTGTCAAGTGTGGCAAGGGCGTGGCTGAGTGGTTCGTCGCCCGCCACGGCATCGGGCAGAGGGGGGGCGGCAAGGACGAGGTCCAACCCGCCTTGACCCGGCGATCGGGCCGATGAGCCGAGCCAGAGGCCCCGCAGCGATCGGCCGGCGACCTGCTCGTCGAGTTCGGGGCTGGTGGCGAGGTCACGGGCGAGTTCGTCGTGCGAGAGGCCGAGACCTCGGAGCACAATCGGAGCGGTCGCGCCGGTCGGCCAGTGGTCGAGGTCAAGGCCGACCGACCGCCACGCCTGCGCTGGGCCGAGACCGACCTTGTCGAGCCGACGCACCTCGTTGCCGACGGGTCCAGCTTCAAGGTCGGGGGTCGCCACAGCCAGGACCACGCCGGGGGCGGCAAGCCGCGCGGCCTCGGCGAGATCGGCATAGAGCGACGCCAATTCGCGGGAGCGCCAGGCTAGCCAGGGCTTCTGGCCTTTGACTTCGAGGAACCGGGCGCGGGCTTCGAACCGGCCGTCGTCGTCGGTGCCGTGGCCGGGGATCGTGCGGGCGAGACCAGGGTCGAACATCGCGGCGACGAATCGGGAGAAGGTCGTGTCGTCGAGGCCGGTGTCGGGGCGGCCGAGCAGGGTCGATCCCGGGCCGAGTCGGATCAAGAGTCCCGCAAGGCTGGGGTGGGTCCGGCGGATCGCGGCGACCTTGGCCACCCGGTTCGCCATCGCCTCGCGGACCTGGGGGTGGATCGGGTGATAGACGGGGCCGTCGGCCTTTCCCGCGCGGTCGATCCTTACCAGACCGTCAGCGAGTGCCTCGGCCGAGTCGGGGCGGGCGAGGCCGGGCAGGGGGGCGTCGGGGTCAAGGTCGAGCCAGGTGGCGAGGCCCTGGCGGTCAAGCAGCGTCAGCGTCAGGTCGAGCCGGTCAGGTCCAAGCGAGTCTTCGTCGGCCTGACCGTCAAGCATCCGGCGCTGGGATCGGTCGGCGAGCGACTCGTGGAGGACGACCGTTGAGGCCCCGCAATGGGTGAGATATTTGCCCAGATTTCGCGCGGCGACGATCGGGTCTCCCCCGCCCCCGAAGCGGTCGAGGGCCGATGCGGCGGTGAGGTCGATCCCGACGAGTCGAGGCTCTCCAGCTCCCGGCGCGACGATCGATGGGCCGGGGGGCACGTCGGATAGCTCGTTAAGCGTGACCGTGCCGGGCTGGACCGACGACGTCGCATTGCGATTGACCAGAACGAGGACCGGTTCGGCCGCCTCGGGCCAGACGATCCAGGAATAGCTCTGCGACCGCTTCCCCTCAATGATCGGCGGCCCCGAGACGCAGGCGTCAAGCACGACCCGCGACCGCCCGCCAGGCCCGTCAGTGGCGACGACGCCGACGCCGAGCGACGAGGGATGACCGCCCGCGATGGTCAGGGTGAGCTGGTGGGGCCGATCGGGGTGGGCCACTTTCAGGCCGACCGCCGCCCAGGCGAGGCCCGTCGCGTCGGCCGGTCCAAGCGTGACCGGGGCAGGGCGAGACACCCAGCCCCGCAGTCGGTCGCGCCGGGTCTCCTCAACGATCGCCGCCTCGGGCATCTTCCATCCCGACACACCGGCCGGAGACCGCCCCGACGCCGACGGTCGATAGCCGTGGGGCGCGGCAAGCGAGATCGTGTCGACCTTCTCGTTCGCGACCACGGCCGGTCCCTCAGCATGCGGCTTGGCCTTGGGGTCGACAACGGCGAGCGTGACCCGTCGCGTCGCGGTCGTCACGCCGGACGCGCCTGACCTCCTGCGGCGGAAGAACCGGCCGAGTCTGGTCGATCCTTCGCTCTCTTTGACCGGCTCCCAGCTCGCCCGAACCTCCAGCGCATAGAGCCCCTCAGCCGTCGGCGCGGGGACCGAGAGCGACATTGTGGGGGCCTGAAGGGTGTCGGTCGCGACAACCGCCTTCTGCTCAATGTCCCAGACCTTCAGGCCGGTGCGGACCGACTTTAACTCGGCGACAAGACGGAGGTTAACCTCCGAGGCGTCGGTGGCGAGGACGTTAAATCCAACCCGAACGGGGACGGTCTCACCGGGCTTGGCGACGCCCGATGAATCGCCGGCATCGACCTCGATCGCGTCCCAGCCGACTCGGGTGACGCTGACCTCGATCGCGGCCGGCGGCACGGTGCGCTGGGGGCCGTCGAGCAGGCGGAGCAGGGGCACCCGCACCAATTGGCCCCCGGCATGAACGATCAGAGTCGCCCCCAAGGGGGCCTCAACCCGCGCCCGGACCCGCCCTGCGCTCGCCGACCCGACCCTCCACGAGCCGTCAGAGGTTACTTTCGGAGCGACGGCAGACTCGGCGGGAATCGCGACGACGGCTGTGACCCGCCCCTCGTTGATCCCGATATCCACCGCGACCGAACCTTGATGGGCTGGGGCCGACCAGTCGACCTCTACGGTCATTCGGACCGAAGGCCCGCCGGCGGCAGGAGTTGCAGCCGAGATTCGGGGGTCGGCAGCCGTGGTGAGACCGGGGACCAAGGCGACCGCGATCGCGGCCCCTATCCATCCGACCAGCACCAACCGCCATCCATAGCGCATGCTAAGACCGCCGCTCGCCCGGCGACTTCCCCCGCCCACCTCCCTGTGGACCTGGGGCCGTCGTCATCCGTCTTATCGGCACATTCGGTTCAAGCCTAAAGGATTGTCGGGAAAATCCTTAAAGTCGCCGGTCTTGATCGGCCCGGGATGGCCATAATAGCAAGTGGTCTTTGCAATCCTCTCCGGCAACCCCTCTTGCCCTGCTGCGAGAAACTTGTAAGAACAGTAGGGCCGAAGGGCGAAAACTGATCAAGGCCGAATTGCGCTCTGAAGGCGCTTTGGTCGAGACCCTTGTCCTGGGCGGCATGGAGGTTGCTCTTTAGGGTTCGTTGAGTCGGGCGGGCTTCAACGGCCGTCCCGAGACCCAGCGCGGGTCATCTCCCGCCCTCTGAGGAATTCTCCATGTGGAAGCTCATCGCTCTTGCCGTCCTGTTCGGGAGCCGTCCCGATGGCCTGGAGCCTACCGATAGACTCGTCCCGCCCGGCTGGGTCGGCAACCCCTGGGGGCCTGCCGCCACCCGAGCCCGCGAGACCGGGGCCGTGCCTCCCCTGCCTGTCACGACCGAGATGGCCCGCTGGGACACCTGGGGCAAGAAGACCCTTCGCGACGGTGATATCGTCTTCCGTCGCGGAGATGCCCGCCTCCTCGGCGGTGTTTTCCCGTTCAGCCGATTCATCGCCAACGTCAGCGGCAGCGCCTTCTCGCACACCGGGATCGCCGCCATCGAGAACGGCCAGGCCGTCGTCTATGACACGACCAAGGCCAGCGTCCGCCGCCAGCCCCTCAGCGTCTGGGTGCTCGACAACGTCGGCCCGATCGGGGTCAAGCGGCTCAAGCCTTCGTATCAAGATCATGTCCCCAAGATCGTCGAATACTGTCGTGACATCTATACGAAGCAAGTGCCGTTCGACTTCGATCTCGGACTCGGCGACGACGAGCTCTATTGCGTCGAGATGACCGAGAAGGCCTACCGCTCGACCGGCCTGAAGCTGTCTGAGCCTGTCAGGTTGGGTGAGCTGGAGAACGCCGAGAAGTTCCCGCTCTGCATGTTCGGCTTCTCGACCTTCACGAGCCTGCGACTCGACCAGGCTGTCTATTTCCCCGGCAACGATCGGCACGGCATCTGGTCGTCCCCGCTGCTCGAAACCATCATCGCCCCCGCCGTCGGTCCCTCGACGGTCGTCGCCGGCCGTCACCCGATTCCTGGCGACGAAGACCAGAAAACTGTGACCCCGGAGCATTGAGTCTCCCCGTCTCGACGAGAGAGAAAGAGGTCGCCAAGGATGGCCCTGACTCGAATTCTCATCGCCGCACTCGTCGCCCTGACGCTCGCCCCGACCGCACACGCGGGGGACGGCCGTCAGGGTGAGCCCGCGCCTCGGCACAAGTCGATCAGGAAGTCGGAGATTGGCGAAGGGCCGCGATCGTACATCCTCTTCGAACCCGCCGACCCCACGCCCGACCGCGCCCCGGTCGTCGTCTTCCTCCACGGCTGGCTCGCAATGAATCCCGGCGTCTACGGCGCGTGGATTGACCACCTCGTCCGCGACGGCAACGTCGTGATCTATCCCCGCTACATGGAGACCGAAACCCCGGTCGTCGAGTTCTTGCCGAACACGCTCGACGCCCTGGTTGACGCCTTCGTCGTCCTCGAATCGTCCCCGACACACATCAAGGCCGACCGATCTCGGTTCGCCGTGATGGGCCACTCGACCGGCGGTGTCCTCTCGGCGCAGGTCGCCGCGCTGGCGAGGAGTCGGGGCCTTCCCGACCCCAGGGCGGTCGTCGCCGTAACCCCCGGCGACATCGTCCGAACGCGCGGGCCGAAGCTCTCAGACATCCCCGCAACGACCCTACTCGTCGTCGTCGCGGCCGAGCACGACATCATCACCGGCGACGGCCGTGCCCGGCAGATCTACCGAGAGGCGACCTCGGTTCCCACCTTCCGCAAGAAGTTCGTCCTCTTCCGGACCGACCTGCGCGGCCGACCGATTTTCTGGGCCGACCACCTCGCCCCGACCGCCTCGCTCGCCTCATTCGACAACGGCGACGGCCCGTTCCACGACTTCCAGATGTACCAAGGCGCGACCAACGCGATCGACCGCGAGGGCTTCTGGAAGGTCGCCGACTTGACCCTCGCCGCCGCCTTCGCAGGCCAGTCGCTCGACGACGTGACCCGCCGTCACGGCGCATTCCTGAACCTCGGCTACTGGAGCGACGGCCACCCCGTGATCGCCCCGATTGTCGCCGACGACCTCTCCACCATCCCCCGCGTCATCCCCGCCCACGGCCTCCGCCTCTTCCCCTGGACAGTGATCGACGCCCCCCGGCCGTGATTGTGTCCCGATCTGGGACTGAGACCACGCGCGGCGGGTGGCACCGGTTCTCGAACCGGTGGGGGAAAAAAGAGCAGGGATGTCTCCTGGCTTCGGAGTCGCGCCGACCTGATCCAAATAGAACTTCAGGCGGACCTGCCAATCAGTTCCGCGTACTGGCTCCCTCGCCACCACCTTCCCATCGCGGGGGCCGGTGGCCCACAATAGGGCGGCCTGGTCTGGCGTCGTTGCCAACGCAAATTGTCGTGCCCGACTCTCGATGATATGGGACTCATGGCGCTCCACGAGTATGAGGCGGAACTCCGGGAGACTCAGGTTCGCGGCGGCGACCGCGCGGCCCTGGCGGCGCTCTATACCGAGCATCGCGACCAGCTCAAGCGCTGGGTCGAGATGCGGCTCGATCCGCGCGTCTGGGGGCGGCTCTCGCCGTCTGACGTGGTGCAGGAGGTCTATCTCGCGGCCGAGCAGCGGCTCGATCACTTTCGCGGGCTGCCCGATATGCCGTTCTCCGTCTGGGTCCGGCTGATCGCGGGCCAGAGGCTGATCGACGCCCACCGCTTTCACCTCGGGGCCGAGGCCCGCAACGCCGCGCGCGAAGTTGCGCTCGGCAAGCCCGGACCGGCGACCAGCGCCGTCAATCTCGCGTCAAGGATCGCCGGAGACCTGACCTCGCCCAGCCAGGCCGCTGTCCGCCACGAAGAGCACGAGATGCTCATCCAGGCGATCGAGGCGATGCCCGCGATCGATCGGGAAATATTGTCATTGAGACATTTTGATGAGATGAGCAACGACGAGGTTGCCCTACTGCTCGACATCCCCAAGAGCACCGCGAGCAAGCGATACGTCCGCGCCCTGGCTCGGCTGAAGTCGATCATTGAGCAGATTCCCGGCATGCTCGAAAATCTCTCGTGACCGGAGGCGATGCCTTGGACCGTCCGCCCGAACCACCAACGCCCGATCGCGAGCCGATCGACCTCCTCGCCGAAGACTACGCCAGGCGCTGTCGCTTGGGAGAGTCGCCAACGGTCGAGGAGTATGCGAGCCGCCACCCCGAGCTTGCCGACGAGATCCGCCAGGTCCTTCCCGCCGTCGCTTTCCTCGAGCGCGGTAAGCGGTCAGGCAGTCGGTCGGGATCGGGAACGGGAACGGGAACGAGGTCGGGCCTGGGGTCGGGATTCATGGCGGCGGCGTTCGCGCCGAGCGTGAAGCAGCTTGGCGAGAACCGGATCGTCCGCGAGCTGGGGCGTGGGGGGATGGGGATCGTCTACGAGGCGGTGCAAGAGCCGCTGGGGCGTCGCGTCGCCGTGAAGGTCTTGCTTCGTCATGCGTATAGTAATGTGATGAGTCGTCAGAGGTTCCTGCGCGAGGCGAAGGTGGTCGCGAGGCTTCACCACCCGCATATCGTGCCGATTTACGCGATCGGTGAGCAGGATGGGCTCCCCTATTACGTCATGCCGATGATCGACGGAGCCGGTCTGGACAGGCTGCCGCCCGACACGACGACGGAGCCTCGCGAGCACGCCCGATGGGTCGCGCGGCTGGGTCGACAGGCGGCCGAGGCGCTTGCCTATGCGCACGGCCAGGGCATCCTCCACCGCGACATCAAGCCGGCGAACCTTCTGCTCGACAAGGACGGCACGCTCTGGCTCGCCGATTTCGGCCTGGCCAAGCTGATCGACGACCTCTCGATCACCGGCACGGGCGACCTTCCCGGTACGCTTCGCTACCTTGCCCCCGAGTGCCTGCACCACGAGGCCGATGCGCGGAGCGACGTTTATAGCCTGGGCTTGACCCTTTACGAGCTGCTCGTCGGCCAGCCGGCCTTCATGGAACTCGACCGCGTTCGCCTGCTCCACCAGATCGAAGCCCAGCGCGTGCCGGAACCTCGCCAGCTCAAGCCGACGATCCCGAGGGAGTTGGAGACGATCGTCCTCAAGGCGATGTCGGCCGACCCCGTGGCCCGATACGCCACCGCCGCTGACCTTGCCGACGACCTCAGCCGGTTCCTCGAAGGCCACCCGATCCGGGCGCGTCGGGCCACGGCCTCGCAACGACTGATCCACTGGAGCCGACGCAACCCGACCATCGCCGCGCTGACCGCGACCTCGATCGTCCTCGCCCTGATCGCCGCGTTCTTCATTCGCTTCTACCTGATGGCCCCCCGGTTCAACCCCGAAGACATGAGACCGCCCGAAGACCGTTTCGCCCCCCCACCCTTTCGCGACAACGGCCCTCGCCCCCCCTTCCGCCCACCGCCACCCGCCCGCAAGCGTGGGTGAGAGCATAATCTTTTTCCACTTGTCGACTGCGGGCTGGTCGTCGCGTTTCTAAGGGAGAGTCGGGTTGATCTGGGCCGCATCGGAAGGCGGCCCGGCCCGGCAAGAGACACTTTTTTCCCGAGGTGCGACCCATGCCCCGCCTCTCTTCTCTGATGATTGGGCTGATCACCTGCCTGATCGCCCCGCTCCCGACCGCGATCTCTCAAGGGCCTCGCCCCGACGGCCCGCCGCCGCCGCCGCCGCTGTTGATGGTCCTCGACAAGAATCATGACGGCAAGCTCTCGGCCGACGAGATCGCTGACGCCCCCAAGGCCCTCAAGACGCTCGACAAGAACAACGACGGCGTCCTCTCCCACGAAGAGATGCGCCCTCCGCACCCCCCCGGGGATCGCGGACCCCGACCTGATGGCGCGGGTCCCGACGGCCCGCCCGGCGATCGTCCCGACGGCCCGCCCCCGCCCCGCGAGGATGGCCCGCCCCCGCCCCACGAGGACGGCCCGCCCCACGAAGACGGTCCCGGCCCCGAAGGTCGTGGCCCAGGCCGAGGCGGACCGCCGCCCCGCGGAGAGGGTCCCAACGGCCCGCCGCCGCCGCCGCCGCCCGTGATGATGGTCCTCGACAAGAATCACGACGGCAAGCTCTCCGCCGATGAGATCGCCGACGCCCCGAAAGCCCTCAAGACGCTCGACAAGAATAACGACGGCGTCCTCACCCGCGACGAACTCCGCCCGCCGCCCCGCCCAGGTGGCAGACCCGGTCGTCCCCCCGGTGGACCTGGCGGACCTGGTGGACCCGGCGGACCCGGACGTGGACCCGGTGGCCCCGGTGGCCCCGGTGGACCCGGTGGACCCGGTGGCCCCGGTGGACCCGGTGGACCCGGTGGCCCCGGTGGACCGCCCCCGCGTTGAACGAGCGGACGTTGTGCCTGAGAGCCCATCGCGATAACACGTTGTCATCACAGGATTATTTCATGACGATCTCCGGTCGGGACGCTCCGACCGGAGGTTCGTCGTCGCTCGAATCGCGCGGAAGGTGGTTGTCCCGTGAAACGGTGGAGTTCGTTGGTCTGCGCCTCGCTGGTTGCCTCGGCGACGCTGGTCGCCACCTCAATGGTCGAGGGAACGCCCCCCGGCCCGCCGCCGCCCCCGCCACCGTCAAAGGGTGGGCCGCCGCCGCCTCCCCCCGGCCCGCCCCCGCCGCCCCAGGGACAAGGGCCGGGACTGGGCGGGCCGTTTGCGGGACTCGCCCGAAATGAGTCTGCGCGGTGGAACGACGGCAAGAGAGCCTTCCTTCAGCCGTTCAACCCGCCTGGCGGACTCGGCCCGGTCTTCACCGAGAACGCCTGTGCGAAGTGCCACGACGGGCCGACGACGGGCGGGTCGGGACAACGACTTGTGACCCACTTCGGCCGGGTCAATGGCGGCCAGTTCGACCCGATGACGGAGTTCGGCGGGCCTCAAGTCCAGGACCACGGGATCGGCCGGATCAACGGCGTGAACTTCGTCGGCGAGGTCGTTCCGCCGCAGGCGACGATCGTGGCCAAGCGCCGCACAATCCCGCTGTTCGGCCTCGGCCTGGTGGATGCCGTTCCCGATAACGTGTTCATGACGATCAGTCATCAACAGTCGAACGCCACTCCCCAGACGGCGGGCGTGCCGAGCGTGGTGGTCGACCCGGTGACCGGCCACAATCGCGTCGGGAAATTCGGCTGGAAGGCCCAGCAGCCAAGCCTGTTCGCCTTCGCGGCCGATGCCTTGGTGAACGAGATCGGGATCACGACGCCCGTCTTCTTGAACGAGAATTGCCCCCAGGGCAACTGCTCAATCTTGGCCGCGAACCCCGCGCGATCGCATCCGAACCAGGTCGATACGATCGGCGTGCAGATGCTCACCGACTTCATGACCTTCACCGCGCCCCCGCCGCGCGGACCCGTCGGCGCGAACGAGCAGGCGGGGTCGACAATCTTCTCGCAGATCGGCTGCATCAACTGCCACATCCCCTCGTTGCAGACCGGTCCGAGCTTCAGCCCCGCGTTGAACGGTGTCACCTTCTTCGCCTTTTCTGACTTCCTGCTCCACGACATGGGTTCCCTCGGCGACGGGATCGTCCAGAACCAGGCCGGCCCGCACGCGATGCGGACCGCCCCTCTCTGGGGACTCCGCTTCCAGCCGACCCTCCTTCACGACGGCCGCGCCACCACCCCCGACCAGGCCATCCGCGCCCACGACGGCCAGGCCAGGGCCTCGCACGACCACTATCTCCAACTGAACGCGACCCAGAAATCGCAGCTCCTCGCCTTCCTGCATTCGCTGTAACCCCGCGTCTCGACGCATCCCCCCCATTGTGGCCTGACCTCGAACTCATCGGGGCCGGGCCACGATCGTTTTTGAAGCGAGCCCGACCGAATCTCGACCATCGCCTCATCCGTCATCCGGAAAGGAGTTCGGCCGACTCGGACTCAATCTCCTGGAGAATGATCCAAGCAATCGCCTCGTGATCGGGTTCGGAAAGTTGTCTCGCCTTCAGGAATGCCTGATTCAGAAATTGCGACATGTCTTTATTCAATCGTAATCACTCCGGATCATGCCCGAGCAAACCTAGCAATGGCCAAATAGTCAATTCCGCTTACTAAGTTTTCTCATAATCCCAACAGCGTACGCTTTGGCCTTTTGTTCTTCTGATTCCTTGCCTGTATAGATTAATGCGTGCTTACCAAAGCGAGACCAGTTATCGATCCGCTTGATCCATTCTTGCGCTTCAGAATCTTGACGAGACCAACGCTGAAGTAAGCCCAGAAGTGCTTGCTCCTCATATCATCGTTCTCGATTCTAAAATCCGTCCCAACAGGAAAATCGGTTTTACCATCGCGTGGTTCGGGAAGGCAGAAAAGGAGTGAGCATCGCTCGTTGATGACGCTCAACATCCTTTTCTGCCCTCGTCAATATCTCAAGCCCCAGCGCCTGGCCTGCCGATCACTTCGCGGGGCTGGTCACGTTCGCGGCGGGTGAGGATGGCGTTGACGGCGTTGATGTAGGCCTCGGCGGAGGCTTCGATGATGTCGGTCGAGGCGGCGCGGCCGCGGAAGGTGCGGTCGTCGCTCTCGACTTCGAGTTCGAGAGAGACTTCGCCTTGTGCGTCTTTGCCCGCGGTCACGCCTCGGACGCCGAACTCGCGGAGGTTGGCGGTGATGCCGGTCACACGCTCGACCGCCTTGAAGATGGCGTCGACGGGGCCGTCGCCGATCGCGGCGTCTTTCACGATCACTCCGTCGGGACGGCGGATGCAGATCGTGGCGGTCGGGATCACTCCCGTGCCGGCCGTCGTGTGCAGGCTGATCAGCTTCCAGTGCGGTGTTACGTCTTGACTATGCTTTTCGATCAAGACGGCCAGGTCTTCGTCGTAGACTTCCTTCTTCTTGTCGGCGAGCGACTTGAAGTCGTTGAACAAGGTCTCGAGCTGTTCGTCGTCGAGGTGATAGCCCAGCTCGGTCACGCGGTCGCGGAGGGCGTGGCGGCCGGAGTGCTTGCCCAGCACGAGGTCGGTCTTGGGGACGCCAACTTCTTCCGGACGCATGATCTCGTAGGTGGATCGTTCCTTGAGCATACCGTCCTGGTGGATGCCCGCCTCGTGGGCGAAGGCGTTCTGGCCGACGATCGCCTTGTTGCGCTGGACCTTCATGCCGGTGATCGTCGAGACCATCCGGCTGATCGGGTAGAGCCGCTCGGTCTTGATATTGGTGGTCAGGCCGTAGAAGTCATAGCGGGTCTTGAGCGCCATGACGATCTCCTCGAGCGCGGCGTTGCCGGCGCGTTCGCCGATGCCGTTGATCGTACACTCGACCTGCCTCGCACCAACCTCGCACGCGGCGAGGCTGTTGGCGACGGCCATGCCCAGGTCATCATGACAGTGCGTGCTCACAACCGCATTGCCGATATTCGGCACGCGCTCGAACAGCGTGCGGATGACCTTGGCATAGCCGGTGGGCGTGGCATAGCCAACAGTGTCGGGGATGTTCACGGTCGTCGCCCCGGCGGCGATGGCGGCCTCGACGACTTCGCAGAGGAAGTCGATCTCGGTGCGTGCGGCGTCTTCGGGGCTGAACTCGACGTCAGCGCAATAGCTCTTGGCCCGCTTGACGCTCGCGACGGCACGCTCAACGACCTGTCCGGTGGTCATCTTGAGCTTATGTTCACGATGGATGGCAGACGTGGCAAGGAAGACATGGATGCGAGGATGCTGGGCGAACTGGAGGGCCTCCCAGGCGCGGTCGATGTCGCGGTCGTTGCAGCGGGCGAGACCGCAGATGCTCACGCCGGAGATCTCAGAGGCGATGGCGCGGACGGCCTCGAAGTCGCCGGGGCTGGCGATCGGGAACCCGGCCTCGATGATGTCGACGCCAAGCGCGGCGAGGGCGCGGGCGACCTCGATCTTCTCGGCCTGGTTCATGCTGGCGCCGGGCGATTGCTCGCCGTCGCGCAGGGTGGTGTCGAAGATCTTGATGCGGCGGTCGTCGGCCATGATAGAGGCTCGTTTCTCTCGTGACGGTTCGAGGATAGCCCCGGCGGATCGAGGGGAACGAAGAAGCCCCGAGACACGTCCGCCGTCGGGCGGGGTCTCGGGGCTTCGTATCTCGCGTCGGACGGTCGGACGACGGACGAACCCTAAGACCTCACCCAGCCGGTAAGGCCAAGGAGGATCGACCGAAGTCGTAGGTTTGTCAGGATCGCACGCATGGGCGGTCTGGCTCCGTTCTGTCCGATATCCGATACGATCATAGTGGCCAGGTCAAGGGTGCGTCAATGGAATATCGGCCGATAACCGGATAGAATCGATCGACAGCCGGGCGATTCCCTCCGACCCCAGACCCCACGCGGGACGACTCCGATGAGCACGACCACCGCTCCCCGGCGGCTCCACACGCCGGAAGACCTGCTGGCGATGCCCGATGGCGATCGGTATAAAGTCAAAGTCATCTCGCCGCACAGCGAGTCGATGACCTCCGAAAAAAGCCAGGGGACGACCGCGACGCCGAGGTTCCGCTGGTCTGGCTTATCGACCTGGCGACGAAGTCGGAACTCGGCCCTGGCGTTCGGTGCCTCGTGGCCGACCTATTCGCGGGCTTGCCCGAGATCGGACGAAATCGATGAGTTTGACGATCGCCCCTCCCCGAGAACTGACGCCGGATGACGCCCTCGCCATGTCGGGCGATCGGCTTTACGAATTGGTCGATGGACGGCTCGTCGAGAAAAATATGAGCACCATATCGACCCATGTCTCGGGCAAAATCGCGAGGCTATTGGGCTATCATTGCGACTCGCCGCTCATTGCTCACATCTTTCCAGAGCATAGCTATGCGTGTTTCAAAAATAAGCCAAAGCAGATGCGCCGGCCTGACGTGAGCCTGATCCTGGCGACGCGGATCACGGCCGAACTGTTCGACGAAGGCGTCTCAACGATCCGACCCGACCTGGTCGTCGAAGTCGTCTCGCCGAACGACCTCGCCTATGACGTTGAAGACAAGATCCGAGACTACCGGGACGCGAAAATCCCTCTGATCTGGATGATCTACCCGCCGAACCGCACGGTCCGCATCCTCCGGTTCGACGGCTCGCCATCGGAACTCGGCCCCGGCGACGAGCTAACGGGTGAAGACATCCTCCCCGGCTTCCGTTGCCTCGTGGCCGACCTGTTCGCGGGCTTGCCCGAGCCGAAGGTCTGATTTACGGCCGCTTTGCGAGGGCCTTGGCGACCTCCTTCAAGACATCATCCCCGCGCATCCCTCGGGCGACGATCTGAGGCGTTGGGGTGGGGGGTGTCGAACATCGTGGTCCGGGTTGATGTCGAGGGCGCGTCGCCGATCGTGGTGACGCAATCGCGGGAACGGCTGCGGACGAAAGCCTTCTGGGTGAGCCGTCCCGCAGGGCGATTGATCCGTAATGAGTCACATCGACGGCCGCATAATCGGCCGATTTCGGGCTTCCGCCCCATACCAGGTAACCCTTCCAATGTCTCAGACCGCTTGTCCAAAACCGACGGACTTCGAGTCGATTGATTCGATCCTCTTCGCCCTGCACGAAGTGATCTCTGGGCCGAGGAATGTGCCAAGAGACTGGGATCGATTTCAGTCTCTCTTCGCGCCCGACGCCCGATTGACCCGGGTCGTCCACGACGAGCCCAGGCCCGGCGATTCTTCGCTCCAAGCGTTTGCCCCGGGATCATTCGTCGCATTCTTCGAGTCCGAGATTCGGACCGATGACTTCTATGAGAGAGAGACCAGTCGCCGCGTCGAACAATTCGGTCGGATCGCCCATACGTTCAGCACCTACGAGTCGCGTCGATCTGAGGACGGTCCCACGTTCCAGCGAGGCATCAACAGCATCCAGCTCTTCAGGGATGACTCCGGATGGAGATTCGTCTCGATCTTGTGGGATTGCGAACGGCCCGAATCGCCGATACCCGAGCGATACCTCTCGGCCAAGTCGGCTTCCACCCCCGGTGGGATTGATGCTCCGTGATTGTTGACAATCTCTGAAGGATGGGCGACCCGGCCATTTCCCCCCGGGAGGCAAAAGGGGACGTTTGACTTTACTGGCGGGGCGGGTCCTGAAATCTTGGAAATGGGTTCTCAAAACGGCAGGATCATGACCATGCGAGAGATCACCCCCGAGACCGTCGTCGGCTACCTCCGCGATCGTGGCCGGATTCCCCTCGACAAAGAGGCCACCGCCGAGGCGATGGGGTGGGGGGTGTCGAACATCGTGGTCCGGGTTAATGTCGAGGGCACGCCGCCGATCGTGGTGAAGCAATCGCGGGAACGGCTGCGGACGAAGGCGCTTTGGATGAGCCGTCTCGAACGGATCTGGGCCGAACGGGATGCGCTCGAGCTGCTCGGCACCGTCTTGCCCGAGGGGACTGTTCCACGCGTCGTGTTCGCCGAGCCGGATGACTATCTGTTTGCGATGACGTGCGCCCCGGACGAGTCGGCCGTCTGGAAGGAGCAACTGCTGGAGGGCCAGATCGAGCCCGACGTGGCGCGAAGGGCGGGGGCAATCCTCGGTCGGATTCATACCCAACTCCGCGACCATCCGGGACTCATCGGGCGGCTTGCCGACACGATCGTCTTCGACGAGCTGCGGATCGAGCCGTTCTATCGGACGATCGCACGCGCTCACCCTGACCTCGCCCAGCCGGTCGCCGACCTGATCGAGGCGATGGCACATCCGCCCGACCGGACATTCGTCCATGCCGACTTCAGCCCGAAAAACATCCTCGTCCATGCTCGGGGCCTGACGATCGTCGACTTCGAGACCGCGCACGCAGGCGACCCGGCTTTCGATATCGGCTTCTTCCTCAGTCATCTCAGTCTGAAGGGGTTCCGGTCGGGTCGCGACGAGTCTCGGACCTTCGCCCTGGTGGCCCCGTTCTGGGACGGCTATCATTCCGAGGCCGGTCCCGGCCACCCCGATCTTTCGGAGCGCGTCACCCGGCATGCCGCGGCCTGCATGCTGGCCCGGATCGACGGTACGAGCCCAGTCGACTACCTCTCGGACATCGACCGGTCCCGTGTCCGGGTTGTGGCGAAAGACATGCTGACAAGACCATCCTATCAGCTCGTTGACGGTGACGATCCGTTGGCACGGGAAATGCCGGTGTAAAGATTTTGAGAAATCAATGCAATTGCATGTTTTAAGTGATGGTGATATTCCATGCCGACGTTGATGAGTCTGACCGCCCGCGAGGTGCTCGACTCGCGAGGCCGTCCCACCGTGGAGGTCGAGGCCACCTCGTCAACGGGCGAGTCAGGGCGGGCGATTGTGCCTTCAGGGGCGAGCACCGGGCGGCATGAGGCGGCCGAACTGCGCGACGGCGATCCCAAGCGGTATGGCGGCCAGGGCGTCCTCAAGGCGGTCGGGCATGTGCGAGGTGAGATTGCGCGGGCCTTGATCGGCAAGGATATCGAGGACCAAGCTGGGATCGACGCCGCTCTGATCGCGCTCGACGGCACGCCGAACAAGTCAAGGCTCGGGGCCAACGCCGTGCTCGGGGTGTCGCTTGCCGTCGCACATGCCGCTGCGTGCACGCGCGGGGAGCCGCTCTATCTCCACCTCAATCGGCTCTGGCGGGCGAAGCTCATGCCGGGCGAGTCGGCGGCGAAGACGTTGCCGATGCCGATGATCAACATGATCTCGGGCGGCCTCCACGCGGGACAGAATCTCGACTTCCAGGATTTCCTCATCATCCCGGTCGGTGCCTCAACCTTCCGCGAGGCGCTGATGATGGCGACCGACGTCTACCGATCGCTCGGCCGAGTGCTGGCCAAATATGGCGAGGAGTCGAACCTGGTCGGCGACGAGGGGGGCTACGGCCCCAAGCTCCGCACCAACACGAGGGCCGTCGAGATGATTATCGAGGCGATCACCTCAGCCGGCCTGGCGGTAGGTAAAGACGTGGCGATCGCGCTCGATGTCGCCGCGACCCACTTCTACGACCCCGGCACCGCGACCTATCACCTCGCCTCCTGCGGCGAGCCGGTCCAAGACTCATCGGCGATGCTCGCGATGCTTGCCCACTGGACGAAACAGTACCCGATCGTCTCGATCGAAGACGGCCTTGCCGAGGACGACTGGAACGGCTGGAC
Source organism: Isosphaeraceae bacterium (assembly GCA_025356435.1). GTDB lineage: Bacteria > Planctomycetota > Planctomycetia > Isosphaerales > Isosphaeraceae > CAMFLR01. The sequence continues at coordinate 23,369 of JANXSY010000197.1, forward strand.
CGCCCTCACTCGGCGGATCGGTGGCGAGGTCCAGCTCATCGGCGACGACCTCTTCGCCACCCAGACCGGCCGGATCGCGCAGGGGATCGCCAAGAAGGCAGCGAACGCAGTGCTCATCAAGGTCAACCAGGTCGGCACCTTGACCGAGACCTTCGACGCCCTGCTGATGGCCCGCCGCAACGGCTATCGGACCATCGTTTCTGCCCGATCCGGTGAGACCGAAGACACCACCATCGCCGACCTTGCCGTGGCCACCGGCGCAGGTCAGATCAAGATCGGCTCAGTCGCGCGGTCTGAGCGCCTGGCCAAATATAATCGCCTGCTCCGGATCGAAGACCGCCTCGGCTCCGACGCCCCCTTCGCCGGCCGCGCGGCGCTGGAGTTAGGGTGAGGGATTCACGCTTAATCCTCATCACACAACCCGGGCTGTCGCCTGGGTCGATTCAATGTTGCGCCTGCGGGCTCAACGCACTCTGACGCGGGACGATGACCCAACGTCCAGAATCAGAAGCGATCTCCCTCAGCGCGTCCTCGTCTCGTCGAGCCCCTGAAGGGTGAGGAACGCCTGACCGCTGACAGCGCGATCGGCGTCGCGGGTGGCGCGTTTGAGGGACTCGGCGGCGAGGGCGGCGGCGGGGCCGTAGCGGGCGAGGGCGGCGGCTGAGGCGCGACGGACATAGGGGTCGCGGTCGGAAAGGGCCAGGATCAACGCATCGACGATGGGCTTGGTCTGGGCACCGCGCCGAGGGAGTTCACCCAGGCAGCGTGCGGCGGCGGCGCGGAGGTCTGCGTCGCGATCGGTGAGGGCGTCGATCAGTCGAGGCGAGGCGCGGTCAGGGTCAGACTCGACAGCCTCGACGAGACCCGTCCGCGCCGGGTCGTGGCGGAGGGCGATCTTGAGATCGGCGAGCGCCTCGGCCTTCGAGGCGCGTCGGCCGACGGCGAGACTGGCCGAGGCGGTGGCGCGGACGCGGAGGTCAGGGTCGTCGGTCGCGAGTCGGAGCGCGAGGCGTGCGAGGGTGTCTTCGGCGAACGCACCCATCGCCGCAGCCGCCGCGAGCCGGACCGAGGCGTCGCGGTCGTTGAGTGCTGTCATCAGCAGGTCACGCGTCGCCGAGACCCGCACGACTGCCCGCCCGAGCATCGTGGCCGCAACCTCTCGCACGGCCGGAGGCCCGCTCCGAAGCGCGATGGCAAGCACGCCGAGTGCGACCTCGGGGGCGAGCGACAGGCCGCGACGGATCAGCGCCTGCCGCGCCGCCCGATGGACGACCGGGGCCGGATCTTCGAGCAGGGCGAGCGTCTTGCGTAAGTCATCCGGCTTGCGAATCGCCAGCGTTGAGAGGACGGCCGCCGACTCGATCTGGAGCGAGCCGTCATCACCCTGGAGACCCTCGACGGCGGCCTCAAACATCCCCTCCGCCTCGCGGCCAATCGACCGCAGGCCAACCGCCGCCGAGGCACGCACCGCCGGTTCGGGGTCGCTCAGAGCCGTCGATAGGGCCGTCGCGGCGTCATCGAAGACCGTCACCGCCGAGTTGAGCGCCAGCAGCGAGCCGAGCGATCGGGCCGACCGCGCCCGGACCTGGGCGTCGACATCGCGGAGCCTCGCGATCAGCCCCTTCGCCGCCCCCTCTGCGCCGGGGCCGACCACCTGCCCGAGCGCCGTGGCGGCCTCACGGCGACGGTTGGAGAGGTCGTCTTCAAGCTGGCGAATCAGCCCCGCGACGGTCGTCGTATCGCCCGACTCCGACCCGAGCCTGAGCAGGCCGACCGCCCCGAGCACGAGGGTGCAGACGGTCACCACGACGACAGGAAGGTACATCCGCAACTTCATTCAACCCGCCGTCCCTTTCGGAGCGTGGTCTATCAGGGCGCACTGCCCCTTCTCATTCCATCGGCAGCCGCGTGGGCGAGTCTTCGGTCAATCTCGGGTGGTCGTCGTCGATTCCGCGATCAGCCTCTGCGCCCAGTCGGCGTCAGCCTCTGAGAGGGGAAGCGCGGGATCGTCGCGCGGAGGCCGATCGTGTCGTCGTGTGCCGGCATGTCAGCCTCGCGGCCCAGGCTCACATCCTATTTGGGTGCGAGACGGGGAACGATCGCATCAACGGATGGCGACGAGGACGCTATTCGGGACCTCCGGACAAAGCGCCGGGTGTTCCAGGTAGGGGGCCATGCCTGGAAATAGTGATCTTATGACAGGACTGTGCACGCGTCTCCTTCGATGGGTCAATCAGCGGGTCAGCGCGTCGCAATCGGGCCGCGCGAGGAGTTGCGGAGACTCGCCACGGAGCAGGGGGGCAAGGGCTTCGCGGCCGAGACGCTCGGTGAATGTCGAGGCACCGGGAGGGAGGAGATGGTGGCCGTCGGAGAAGCCTTGAGCAGAGATCCAGTCGCGGGCGTCGATCACCGGGACTTCGCGGGCGAGACGCGTGAGGTAGGTGTCGATCGACTGGCGAGCGTCGGCGGGGTAGAGGGCGCGGAAATCGTCGGCCTCGGGGAGGACGACGACGGCAACCTTGATCCCCTCGCGTCGGCAGAGGGCGATGAGATCACGCAGGGCACGGTCAGGGGTGGGGCGAGACTTGAAGTGGGCGAGCCGGTCGGCGTAGATGCTGCGATAGTGCTCGAACAGGCGACTGCGGTCGGCGTCAGTGACTGCGGCCAGGGGTGCCCACCAGCCAGTCTGATCGAGATTGCGGAGCCGGCGATCGGGGTCAAAGTTCGGTGCCCATGACCCGCCGAGACGGCTCAGAAGCACGAACCGGCTCGCGAAGATCGGCGCGAGTTGCGTGGGGAGCCATCGGGCATAGAGCTGCTTCGGCTTGGGCAGATAACGCGCGATCAGCCGAGCGGCGGGCCAGTCGAGAGCCGCGAGGTTGAGCGACTGCACTGTGCCTTCGAGATAGCCGTCGACAGCCCAGAACGGCGGCCAGAACTCGACGAAAACCCAGTCGGGTTTCACCCCTTGCGAGAGCAGGCGATGGAGCACGAGATGGGCGAGTTGCGGGCCGGTGCCGACCTGGGCGAAGTTGAACGCGATCGCCTCGCGGCCGTCAGGGCCGATCAGCCGGGGAAGGGCTTCGGGGCGGAAACCGGTCGCGACTCGCGAGCTTCCCAGCATCAGCGCCAGCGGTCGTCCGGGCGACTCGGCAAGCTTCGCACGCAGGTTCGCGAGCTTGGTGCCGAACTCGCGGTCGCCAACCTCCGGCCGCCACGCCAGCGCCAGGCGGAACCCGGCCTGGCCCGCGATATAGAACAGCAACCCGCAGACGATCGCCAATCGCGCGCGGCGGTTCAGGGCGGCCTTGCGTCGAGGAGGGGCGGGAGACACGTCGGCGTCCTCAGAATTGAAAATAAATGAAGACATTACCGCCGTTAGGAGCGAGCAAAAGAGCGATCGTGAGCGCCATCGCATAGCCGAATCCGATCGCCCACGAAGAGAGCCGCGACGAGACGGCCCCCCAGCCCCCGACTTTTCCGACCGCGTGCGCCAGGGCGACGACCCCGATCAGCGTCCAGAACGCCCCGGTCGGGATCGGAGTCGGCAGGCCGTCAGCGGGGACGAAGAGGTGACGGAGCATCGTCGAGGCTGTGGCGAAGGTTGTCGCGCGGAAGAAGACCCAGCCGACGCAGACCGCGACGAACGTCAGGCCGACGCGGACGATCGTGCCGCCGGAGGTCTGAAGCAGTCGGCTGAGCCGTGGCCCACAAATTGCCTGAAAGCCTCGATGCGCGATCAGCAAGAGCCCGTGGAGCAGGCCCCAGACGACGAACGTCCAGCTTGCGCCGTGCCAGAGGCCGCCGAGGGTCATCGTGATGAGCAGGTTGCGTGCGGTCCGCCACCAAGAGCCGCGACTGCCGCCCAGGGGAATGAACAGGTAGTCGCGCAACCATGTGGAGAGCGAGATATGCCAGCGCCGCCAGAACTCGGAGACGTTGGCTGAGAGATAGGGCATGCGGAAGTTGGGAGCGAGCTTGTAGCCGAGCAGGTGGGCCGCGCCGAGGGCCATGTCGGTGTAGCCCGAGAAGTCACAATAGATCTGAATCGCATAGGCAATTGTCGCGATCCAGGTCGCATAAGAGCCGTAAGCATCGGGATGGGCGAAGACGGGGTCGACATACATCGCCATCCGGTCGGCGATTGCCATCTTCTTGAACAGGCCCATTAAGAGGAGGCTGACACCAAGCTCAGCGCGGGGCCAGCTCCATCGCTTGACGCGGCGGACCTGCGGCAGGAAGTCGCGGGCGCGAACGATTGGGCCGGCGACGAGGTGCGGGAAGAAGGTCACGAACAGGAGGAAGTGCGAGAGGTCGCGCTCGGCTGGGATGCGGCGGCGATAGACGTCGACCGTGTAGTTCACGGCCTCAAACGTGTAGAACGAGATCCCCACCGGCAGGATCACCCGCAAGAGCGGGAACGAGGCATGGGCACCGCAGGCGTTCAGGGCCGATTCGAGCGATCCAAGGAAGAAGTTCGCATATTTGAAGGCGGCGAGCATACCGAGGTTGGCGACGAGGCTCGTCGCCAGCAGGGCCTTTCGCTTCCGATCCGACTGCCAACTCTCGAGGCCGAGTCCGACGGCGTAGTCCATCGTTGACGTCGCGGCGATCAAGAGGGCGAGCCAGCGGTTCCAGCAGGCGTAGAAATAGAGGCTCGCCGCGAGCAGCAGCACGACCCGCGCGCGGGGCCACGGCAAGGCCCAGTAGAGGCCGAGCACGAGGGCGAGGAAGATGGCGTAATCTTGAGAACAGAACAGCATCCGTGCCGTCCTTAGAGGGTCGGGGCGCGCGGAGACCTGCCAGCCCTCGACGGGCCTGGTCCGGGGAGTGTAACCGCGATCGATTTGCGGTCAAGCCCGACCTCTTTCGCCGGGCGTCCGGGCGGCATAGCATGGGGGTCGCGACGATCGCCGAATGACCCCGGACAGGAGTGACCTCTCGATGCCCGTTTCCCGAAACCAGTCGGTCGCACTCTTGGCGATCCTGCTCGTCTCGATGCCGAGTCTCGCGTCTGGGCAGGGCTTCGGCATCCCGAATCCATTCAAGTCGCCGGCACCCGGCCAGGTCTTCCAGCGCGACGAGGGCGGCATGGCCGACGTCCCGCTCGTCTTCCCCGAAAACCTGAAGGACGCGAAGATCATTTCGATCTCCGACCGGTCGAATGTGAACTTGCCCGTCCGGCTTGTCGACGGCAAGCTCATGCGGGTGCCCGCCGGGGGTCCGTATTTGGCCTCTATCGTGATTGAGTCGGGGGGCCAGCTCTACGCCGGCCCGTTCTACGTCGGCGACCTCTGGGTGCTCGCGGGCCAGTCGAACATGCAGGGGGTCGGCGATCTTCAGGACGTCACGACGCCGCACCTAAAGGTTTCAGCCCTCGGGATGAACGGGAAGTGGACGCAGGCGACGGAACCCCTTCACTGGCTCGAAGACTCGCCCGACCCGGTCCACTCGGGCGACCCGGCCACCCGCGCCGAGCGATCCAAAAAAGAACATGCGACGCGGACCAAGGGGGCGGGGCTCGGCCTGCCGTTCGGCTCGGCGATGGCCGATCAGACGCAGGTGCCTGTCGGCCTGGTGCTCTGCGCGCACGGCGGGACGAATATGGATCAGTGGAGCCCGAGCAAGAAGGGGGAGGGCGGGGGGAGTCTCTATGGCTCGATGCTTCGCCAGGTGAAACTCGCCGGGGGCAAGGTGAAGGGGGTGCTCTGGTATCAAGGAGAGAGCGACGGGATGGTCGGCCAAGCCGTCGCCGACGCCTACTCCAAAAAGTTTGCCGCCTTCATCGCCGCCGTCCGCGACGACTTCGGCCAGGCCGACTTGCCGTTCTATTATGTACAGATCGGCCGATTTGTGAACAACGGCGATCCCAAGCCCTGGAATACCGTGCAGGAGGCCCAGCGGAAACTGGCGGAGACCGTGCCGCATACCGCTCTCGTCTCGGTGATTGACCTGCCGCTCGACGACGGGATTCACGTCGGCACCGCCGGCTTGAAGCGCGTGGGCGAGCGGCTGGCGAAGGTCGCGATCCGCGAGCATTTCGGCCTGCTCGGCGGCACGACGCCCACACTCGATCGGGTGGTCAAGGGACACGGCGGCACGCTGGTCGTCAAGTTCAAGGGTGTGAATCGGACGGCGTACTCGACCGTGAACGGGTCGTATGTGCCGAATGCCTTGGGAGGACTCCAGCCTGAGCGGCATGTCGCCGGGTTCTCGCTCCGCAAAGCCGACGGCAAGGAGGTCCCGCTGATCTACGAGGCGATGGTCAACGCCTCGCGCGATGCCGTGATCCTCAAGCTCAACGGGGCACTTCCCGAGGGGACTTTTCTCTGGTACGGATGGGGTCTCGACCCTTATTGTAATCTCACCGATACGCTCGACATGGCCGTCACCACCTTCGGCCCGGTCGTGCTTGACTCGATCAAGTGACCCGAAAAACCTTCAAGGAGAATTTGATGCAACTCGCCTTCATGACCTTGGCCCTCTTCGTGACGTGCGGCCTGAACGCCGTCGCCGCCGAGCCGGGCAAGCCCGTCAAGTTGCTCATCATCACGGGCGACGAGTATCACGACTGGAAGACGACCTCCGCACTGATGCGTGACTTCCTCGCGGCGGGAGGGAAGATTCATGTCGATATGACGAGTACCCCGGCCAAAGACCTGACCGACGAGAATCTCGCCAAATACGACGTGCTCCTGCTGAACTACAAAGACACAAGCAAGGGCGGCCCCGAGACCAAGTGGAGCGACGCCAACAAAGAGGCGTTCCTCAAGGCGGTGCAGGGGGGCAAGGGACTGGTCGTCTATCACTATGCCTCGGCCTCGTTTACCAAGCCGAACTGGGCCGAGTTCGAGAAGGCCATCGCCGGCGGCTGGCGGACGGTGGGGTTCCACGGCCCTGCGCACGAATTCTCAGTGAAGAAGACGGCCGAGGCGCACCCGATCTCGAAGGGCCTGCCCGAGAAGTTCGACCACCCGATCGACGAACTCTATTCGAACTCGATGCTGATGCCCGGCAGTGTCGTGCTCGCGACGGCCTATTGCGACCCGAGCAAGCCGAAGGGAACGGGCAAGGACGAGGCGGTCATCTGGGTGAACCAGTATGGCAAGGGGCGCGTCTATAACAACGTGCTCGGCCACGGACCCGAGGCGCTCGCTGACCTGAACCTGCAAGCCTGGCTCCGCCGGGGCGTGATCTGGGCGGCCGGGGGAGAGCTGGACTGACCAATGCCGCCGAAAGGCCAGCGCGATCACGCCGATGCCCGACTCACCCGACACGCGCTCGATCGGTTTGTCGAGCGGTTCGGGGTCGATGAGGCCGATGCCGAGCCGACGCTCCGCTCCATCCTGGCGCGGACGCGGCGGCTCGGCCGCAACCCCGATAATGGCGCGGTGGCGGTGCTGGCGATCTACCAGAGCCGCCCCCTGGTCGCGATCTTGCAGGGAGATTCGTGCCTGACGGTGCTCACCTGGCCGCAGTTCGAGCCGAGGCTCATCGAGTTCGGCCGGTCCCATGTCCCGCAGAAATGGGGCCGGTTCCTCCGCCGTCTGACTGATCCTATTTAGACTACATTATGCATAGATGATTGGCCCGACACCCTCGGGCGGTTGCCAAGGTGCCGCGACGCTGCGGATGAGGGTCTTGGAGGTGATGATCCGGCCCCGGTTTGCTCCCGGGGCCGGACGTGTTTAACTGGCCTGGATCGACTTCGGGGCGAACCCGAGGATGACCCGGCAGGGAGCGTTTTCGAGGACGTAACGGGTGTTGGGGGCCATCGCGGCGGTGTCTCGCTTGCGGTATTCGCCTCGAAGACTCATGAAGATCGCGTCGAAGTTCCCATCGATGGCGGCCTTGACGATCTCTGGACCCGGCTCGCCCTGCAAGACGCGGAACTCAACCTCTCGGCCCAGTTCCCGGGCGCGTTCGAGACCTTGCTGAGCGATCCGTCTCGCCTCGGTCGCGTCGGCACTCGGCCCTTCGGCCACGTCAACGAGCATCACCGAGACGCCGGGGTCGAGGAAACTCAACACCGTGTCAAGGAAGTCTGCGCTCAGGGGGCTGCCGTCATAAGCGAGGATCAGCCGCTCGACGCCCCGCCAGCTCTTGCGGAGTTCGGCGACAAGACGCACGGCCTCGGCCGCCGTATCGCCGAGTTTGGGGATCTGACTGCCGCCGCCGATGTCGAGCCGGGCGTCGCGATCTTTGCTCAGCACGCGGATCGATAGCGGTTCGGGAGCTGCGGCGCAGACCTTCAGCCAGTAGAGCGCCACCTGGTCGAGCTGGTCGTCGGGCGAGAATTTGTGCGAGGCACCCATGATCAATTCTTGCGCACCGATGGCCTTGGCCGTCTGGGTGAGCGCGAAGAACGGTTCGTTCGTCGGCACGATCAATGGCCGGACCGGCTTGCCCGAATGCTCGGCCAGGGTGACGACGGCGGTCAGCAAGGCGCGGTCCTCGTCGGTGATCGAGGGTTTGAGGTCTCCGCTCCGCTGCGGGAGCACGTTGGCCGTCATCACGACGACCTCGGTGTTTTCCGGGTTGGTTTCAGCGAGGCAGCGCTCCAGCATCCAGAGGTTGTGCGGCGAGCGGATTGCCACAAGCTTGCGGTACGGCTTGGTCAGGCCGAGCGTCTCAGACGTGATCTGCTCGGAGAAGGTCTGGTTAAACTGTTCGAGGTGCTCGTGATGGTCAGCGCTCTTACCGCGCCGATGACGGCCCCACTCGGTCCCGTAGAACACAGCGAAGAGGACCGCTGTGAACGCCACGCCGGCGATGGTGGCGATCTCTTTGGTCATGAAATTCAAGACCGCCGAAGCCGCGAGCACGAGGAAGATCAGCAAGATCCCCAGCGGGATGTCGTATTTCGCCGTCCTGATGTTGAGCGGCACTTCGTATTCGCGATGGCCCGGCTGCTTGAAGCGGAGCACGAGCATCGACAGGGCCTTGAAGACGAAGCTCCAGACCACGCCGAAGGCATACGCTTCGCCGAGGATCAGGATCTTGCCTCGGCTGGCCACGATGGTCACGATCTGGAGGATCACGACCAGGTCGATCAGCCGGTAAGTGGTGCCGTATCTCGCGTGGGGCTTGAGGAACCAGTCGGGCAAGACGCCGTCTTCCGCGACGCGGTTGAGCACGCCGTTCGAGCCAACAATCGCCGTGTTCACCGCCCCCGAGAGGATCAGGAAGCCGACGCCCACCACCAGCACGTTCAGGCAGAGCCGCGCCCAGTGCGGGCCGACGACGTTCATCGCCAGGCCGCCGATCAGGTTGCCTACGTATTTGGATATTCGCACGTCATCAGGAATGATCATGACGGCGAAAAAGCTGATGAGTGAGGTTAGTAGTAGACTATAGAGGAAGACGACGAACGCCGCTTTCTTGAAGTTCTTCAGCTTCGGACTCTCAACCTCTCGGTAGACCTGCGCGAGTGTCTCCTCGCCGCTCATCGCGAGGATCGAGTGGCCGAACGCGACCAGGATGCCGATGACGCCGACGATGCTCAGCCAATGGATGTTGCCCGGCCGCAGGGCGTCGCCGAGGTGCGTCCGGCCGAGGAAGCCAACGGGGTCGAGCGGATGCCCCATGGCGTCGGTAACGTCGAGCTTCACCGAGAGGTCGGGGATCGCCGTCGGCAGAACGGCCTTCTCGGGATGGACGGCCAGCGTCACCAGGCACCAGATGATCATGATGACGCCCATGATGGTCGTCGCGCCCATGATCTTCAGCGCCTTGTCGCTCGACTCGTGAATACCCCGCGTGTTTACCCTCCAGAAATAGAGCGTGATCGCGATCGCAATCGCCGCCGAGCCGAGCTCGACATGGGTCGTCGTGAAGGTCACCTTGAAGAGGTCGGCGATCAACCCCATCACATATTGGCCGGCCGAGACGCCGCTGATCGGTCCTGTGAGGATATAGTCAAACATCAGCGCGGAGACCGATAGCTTGGCCATGCCGCCGCCCATCGCCTCCTTGACGACCCGGTAGACGCCGCCTCGGACGAACATCGAGCAGCTCTCGATGTAGACGCTGCGGACGGCATAGCTGAAGGTCATGACGGCGAGGATGAACCAGGGAGCTGCCTTGCCGATGTTCGACTCGACGATCCCGCCGATGTAATAGGCCGTGCTCGCGAGGTCGCAGAGCACAATCGCGGCGGTACGCCAGAACGAGATGAACGTGAACATCACGCTCGTCACCACCAAGACCTGTCCGGTCGAGGGGGATTTTCGCTTCGTCGCCGCGGGCGATGGGGCACCGTCGGGTGGGCTTGCTGTTTGGTCGCTCAACGTTGTTCTCACGGGGAAGGGAGGCGACAGGCAATGACCCTGCCACGAAATCGAGCTTGGATCTATGATAGCTCAGGCGTGAACCAGGAGGCTGATATGTTCGGGTAAGGCGTTGAGCACGGCCTTTAAGTCGTCGCGGGCCATCCGCTTGGCGATAAATCCGCCCCGACGGGGTGCGGGCATGACGACGAGATCAGCCTCGCGGGCCTCGGCCCATTCGAGGATCGTGCCGGCGGGGTCGGACGTCACTTCGTAGAGCGACCGGAACGGGATGCCCTCGCGGTCGGCCAGCCGTCGGGCTCGCTCGATCACCGCGCGGGCCTCCTCGTCGTCGGCTTCGGTTGGCGTCGAGACTGAACCCATCGGGAAGACGTTGAGCCGTCGGACGAACAGCAAGTCGAGTTCGGCCCGGTGAGCCCGGCTCTCGCGGATCGCAAACTCGATTAGGCCCGGCCGGTCGTCGCGTAAAGGGAGCAGCAGCCGACACGTCGGGGAATAAGCGGCGACCGATAGGGGTTCCACCGGTTTGTCGTCGACCTTCGACCGATGGGCATGGACGCCCGGCTGTTTGCGACGGGGACCGGATGGCGAGAGGCGACGCGGCGGGCGATGCCGTGATTGTCTCTCGCGGCGGGTCGACCCTTCGATCATCGCGTGGAGGACGATGCCGAGCGAGAGTTCGACGCCGATCACGAGGATCGCCTGAATCCACTGTGACCATCCCATCAACCTCAGCGTCACGAGACTCGACGCCACCAGCAGCACCACGACCGCGAGGCTGCGTAACCGGAACATCTCTCCCCCAGCGTCACCCGCGATGATCCGGGGACAATCCCGAAGTCATTGCGGGCGGCAGATCTCCGTCAGGATCGCACTGCATGGGGGCTCGGCCCGGATTTCGGGCCAATGCGCGCGGGCCGTCGACGGTTCGACCCGCACCTTTCTCCCCCTCGGACGCCTGCGAGGTTAGCTGTCGGGCTCGGAGCCGAAGGTGCCCCGTCGCGCCAAGATCTAGGCGCAATTCGCCCCGTTCCATTTGGTTCCCCCGCTCCCCCGTCCTCCGGGGGATTCGGCGATCACGGTCATTCTTCGAATGACCGGACACATTGGAATAAATCGGACGGCCGGATGTCAAGATGCACGAAACGTGCAATGTGCAACTCGGTGACGATCACCAATCTGTTCGAGCTGTGTGCGAGGATCGCGCCCGGAATGCAAGGAGTGGGCGGAAAAGGCGGGTCCGAGGCCCCAGCCATTGAAGATCTGACACGCGAGAAAATGCCCTCAACGGCGGCTCTGCTCAAGCCGTGGTCTCGGACGGCTTCGCCAGCCGACGCGAGACCTCGGCTGCGACGGCCGCCGTGAAGCTCTCGGTGGATTCCTGGCCGCCGAGGTCACGCGTGCGGACGCCCTGGCGGAGCAGGTCGAGCGTCGCGTTCTTGACCGCGTGGCCCACGCCGATCTCGCCGAGCTGGTAGAGCATCATCGAGAGCGCGAGGAAAATGGCGGTGGGGTTTGCCAGCCCTTTGCCCGCAATATCGGGCGCGGTGCCGTGCGCGGCGTCATAGAGGGCGACACGCACGACGGACGAGGCGTCGAACGCGAGGTTCGCGCTGGCCCCGATCCCCAGGCTGCCGGCGAGGCCGCAGGCCATGTCGGAGAGGAAGTCGCCATATTCGTTGAGCACGAGCACGATCTGGAACTTCTCGGGCACCATGATGAGCTTGCCGAGCAGGGCGTCGAACAGCTCGGCGTTGTGCGGCACCTCGGGGAACTGGCTGGCGACCTCTCTGGCCACGCTCTCGAAGAGGCCGTCGGTGGCCTTCTGGATCGTGTATTTTGATGCGGTCGTGACGCGCTTGCCGGTCTTGCGGGCCAGGCCGAACGCATAGCGCGCCGCCTCGCGGACCGGGCGGCGCTCGACGATCCGCAGGCTTACCGCGCCATCGTCGCCGATCATCCGGCCGGGGTCGTCGTAGGTGCCGCCGGTGGCGATCCGGACGATATCAACGTCAAGCTCTCGGCGGAAGTTGGTCGGCACGCCTGGGATCGTATAAACGGGCCGGTGGATCACCGAGAGGTCGAGCCGACGGCGGAGCACCTGGTTCGGGCTCTCCTCGACGGTTGCCGTCGGGTGCTTGAGCGCGATCTTGGTTGCCTCGATCGACTCGACCGCCTCGTCGTAGACTGTCTTCTTGTTCGCCCGGCGGTTCTCCAGCGAGAAGTCGATCGACCGGAATTCGAGTCGGATCGGCAGCGACTCGGCGAGGGCGTGGACGGCCTTTGAGAGCTCTGGGCCGATCCCGTCGCCCAGAAGTTCGGTGACCGGATAAGTAGGTCGCATGCGTTCGGCTCTCTCCCGGCTCGACTCGGCTGATATCGGCGTCGCGACCCGACCGGGGTCGACGCGGCGTGGAGACCTATTGTAAGGGGTCAAGTCGCCCTGGCCAGAGCCGACTCGGTCGCTGATCTCGCCGCGACCGGGAGACTTCGCCCCGATTTCGCCATCTTCGCGACCGGCGGACTGGCGGGCGATGGAAAGCGAGGTATAATAGGTTACTTGCCATCTCGCGTTGCGCCTCGATCCTCGCCCGAGTTTCCGATATATAAAGAAGACGGACCGATCCGCGACGCCCCGTGCGAAAAGGGCCACGCGACTGAGGCCCGCCATCCCGTTCAGGAGAGGTTTCATGTCGACCGCAGGGAAAGTCCTGGCCGTGCTGTCGGTCCTCATGCTGGCCGTCTGGATCGTCTTGATGTCGGCGGTGACGAAGCTCAATACCGACGCCAACAAGCGGCTCGTTGAGATCAAGGAAGACATCGCCAAGCTCAAGATCGACGTCGACATCGTCAAGCGGAACGCTGACGAGACGCTCGTGAAGATCAATCAAGAGCAGATCGCCAAAGAGCGGGACATGCGGCTCGTCCGCATCCGGCTCTCGACGGCCGAGCGCCAGTTCTCGACCACTCAAGAGAGCCTCACCCGGCATCTGATCCAGCTCAAGAACGCGACCCAGGCCCTTGAAACGGCCAAGCAGGGGCTGGTCCAGCGTAGTCAAGAGAAGGCCGGGCTGGAGAAGAACAAGGCCGACGAAGAGGCCGTCGTCAAACAGTTCCAGGGCAAAAACGACGAGCTGACCAACCAACTTGTCAAGCTCCGGACTGACTTTCAGAAGGCCCTCGCCAAGAACCAGGTCGAGGTGCAGAAACATCTCAAGAGCGGCAAGGCGATGACCCGATCGGCCTCGTTCGTCCGCTGATCGCGTCGGATGAAGGAGTTCACAGATCTTCAAGCAGGCCGGACGGAGCACCTTCGTTGAGGAGCAGACATGGCGACTGGTGAGCCCGGGCCCGGTTCGGCCAAACGTGCTGGCCCTCCGCCCGTCGGCGAGCGCGACCGACTCGCTAAAGGCGGCCAGGCGTCGACGGGCTGGGTGATCGAGACCGAAGTCAGCCCGTTCCACTGCCTCTATCAAGACGCCCTCCACTTCCACTCACAGAGCCGCCTCACCCTCCCGCGCTCCGAGAGCGAGGCCAGCCGACTGGCCCGCGCGGCGCTGCTGCTCTATCTCGCCAGCGCTGAGGCTCTGGTCCACCAGGCCGCCGTCGAACTTGGCCACCCCGAGCTGGCCGCAATCGTCGCCGATTCGGCTCGCCCGCTCCCGCTGCTCGACGTCTGGCGGCTCCTCCCCTCGATCCTGGGCGCGGGCCGACCCGGCCTGATCGACCCCGGCGTCGCCCCCTGGCCGCAGTTCGCCGAACTGCTCGCCCTTCGCGACTCGTGGGCCTACCCCGGCCCCCCCCTGATGCGGCGGGCCTACTATCGCTCCCCCGCGAAATCAGCCCCCTACGAGCCATTGCTCCCGCACGAGATTCCTCCCACGCTCCCGCTGACCCCCGACCGGATCAACTTCCCCCGGACCGGACTCCCGCGCGACCCCTACGCCCTCCGCCCCAACCACCTCGACACCGCCCGAGGTATCCTCGACGCCGGCATCGAAGCCCTCGACCGCCGCCTCGACGGTGCGCTGACCCTCGATAATCGCCACCGGCGCGAGCTGACGCGACTTGTTTGATATTGTTGACGTCCCCCTGCTTGCAGCCATAGATTGTATTTAGGGGAGAACTCGGGATGCCGTACCCAATTCGACCCTCTTCGTCGGGGCGAGAAACGGCTCTTCTAAATAGGTATTTATCACGCGTTCGGAATTGATCCGAAGCGACATACTGGATATCAATTCGACCCGCGTCACGACGCCAACGGAATCGAGGGTTAGAGCCAAATGGCCGCGACTCAACCCATGCTTCGCATCAAGTACACAGAGAACGAAGTTGTCCGCCTTCGGAGTGATGCCGAAGAATTGATGGGGCCGATACGTTTCGAGCCAACCTCTCGGAAGCCGAGTCGATGCTAACCCCCGACGACGTGTTCTTCGCGTCCGACGAATTGGCCGACCTTCGAGATCGAGCCATCGACGACCATCGTGCGGGACGGACGGAACTCTTTCATGTCAACGGGTGCGACTAAGAGGAATGTCCGCACAAAAGAATACATGGAGCAATACAGCCGCCTCCCCGCGAATATCCGGGAATTGGCGGATGATGCTTTCGAGGTGTTCTGCGAGAATCCAGCCCATCCTGCATTGCGTCTGCATGAGTTGAACGATAGCCACAAAGCGCGCACCGTAGCGGAAGCAAGTCTGTCTCTGTCAATCGCCGTTATCGGGACATTTACGTCGAAGATGAAGGAGACAACGTAGGATATTGGATAGAAACTCATTCTGATAATAATACATTTGTGGATGGTAGCTGACGCAAGCACATGGATTTTATCGTCGAGTTGTTATCAGTTGCGAATAAATTTGATCTAGCGAATGGCTTTCCGTCTGCCTCGGGCAATCGATGTCCCGCGATTTGCGGAAGCGAAACGACGACGGGGCGCGGACCTGATGGCCCCGCCCCGTCGTCGTTTGATCTTCAAAAGACTTGTCTGACCCTGGATCAGAATTCGCGGTCGCGGTTCAGGCCTGGCTGCGGGGTCGGGTAGCGGCCGGTGGTCTTGCTGATCTGGAGCGGGGCGGGGCTGGTCGCGGTCAGCTTGTCGACCATCGGGGCGAACTCGTGGGTCGAGTTCAAGATATCGTCGTAGGTGACGAGCTGACCGGTGTGGGCGGCCATCCGGCCCATTGAGGTGACAAGGCTGGCCTCGGCACCGCGCTTGACTTCGTTGTAGACCTTGTCTTTGCGGATCGCGTTAAGCAAGTGGTCCCACTCGAGCTGGTAGGGGTTCTGCTCGGGCTGCGGAAAGGCCCAGACCTGCTCGCTCTTGATAAACTTCTGGCCCTTGTAGATCTTGCAGCGAGCCGGGCTGTGCGAGTTCGACGAGATCACCGCCGAACCCTTGGTGCCGTGGACGTAGCTGGCGAACTCCTGGTTGCAGCCGGGGACGTTGCGGCCTTCGACGAACATCTTCGCGCCGTCGTCGAACGTGTATTCAACCGAGTAGCTGTCGAAGTTCTGGTCGATGTTGTCGTTGCGGAAGTGTCGGCCACCGGAGGCCTGGGCCTTGACCGGCCAGGCGTCTTTCATCCAGCAACATTCGTCGATGTTGTGGATAAGGAAGTCGCTGTAGCAGCCGCCGCTCGCCCAGAGGAAGCCGTGGAACTTGCGGATCTGGTAGTCGAGTTCGCTGATGTTGGCGGGGCGGGGGCCGGTGAGGGCCGTGCCGACGGGGCCGGTCTGGCGATAGGCGCGAAGCATGAGCACTTCGCCGATCTCGCCCCCTTTGATTCGCTTGAACAGCTCCTCACGCGCCTCGCAGTGGCGGCACATCAGGCCGACGCCGACCTTGAGGCCCTTCTTCGCGGCCTCGAGGCCAAGGGCGAACATCTTCCTCGTGGTTGGGCCGTCGACTGTGACCGGCTTCTCCATGAAGACGTTGAGGCCCTTCTGGATCGCGTAGCTGAAGTGGACCCAGCGGAAGGCGGGCGGGGTCGCCAGAATCACGATGTCGCCGGGCTTGAGGCAGTCCATCGCCTTCTGGTAGGCGTCGAAGCCGACGAACTGATGTTCCTTCGGGATCTCGATATTCTTCAGGTTCTGCGCCTTCAACTCGCTGTAGCTGTCGTCAAGGCGATCCTTGAACGTGTCGGCCATCGCGATGAGCTTGATCGGCCCGCCGGTGGTCGACATCGCGTTGACGGCCGCGCCGGTGCCTCGCCCGCCGCAGCCGACGAGCGCCACCTGGATCGTGTTGCTCTCGCCCGCGTGGACCGAAGGGATCGACACCCCGGCCAGCGCTGAGACGCCGGCCACCGTGGCACTTGCCTTCAAGAAATCCCGACGCGACGCGCTCTCCTTGGGCTCGGTCATGGTGATCATTCCTCTGGCTGGTGGCGGGATGGTGGCGAGGAGCTATCGTGGGACCGACGCAGGGTCACGGACCGATCCGGGATTTTGTGGCCGGGTCGACCTCGGGACGAAAGGCGGGGCGGCCGCAGCGACCGTGTTAAACTCTAGCAGAACATTCATCATAGCCGACGCCTCGGTCGACGCAAGTAGGTTGGTTTTTGGAGCCCTGTCGGACACAGCATGTTGAGTTGCCCGATTTGCCGCCGGGGCGACTCCGGCCGTTTTTCACTGGCAACCCTACGCCGCCTACCCGAAGATGGCTGCCATCTCTTGATGGTGTGTGTCAGATCAAACCGGCGTGGGGTGTGCGACGATGAACTCGGTCGAGAACCAGAACCTTCAGGCGGTTGATCGCGACCTTGCCGTCCTCCGGCCGCTTGCCCGGCAATATCCGAGCCTCGACGCGGTGCTCGCAGAGGTCGCGCGGCTCTCGGCCGAGCTGACGCTGCCGAAGGAGACGACCCACGTCATCAGCGACGTCCACGGCGATGACGTCAAACTTCGTCATGTCATCAACAATGCCTCGGGTGCGATCCGGCCGCTCGTTGATGGGATGTTCGCCGAGCGCCGGTCGCCCGACGAAATCCGCGAGCTGCTCACCTTGATCTTCTATCCCAAGGAGACCCTGGAGCAGGTTGAGCCCAAGCTCCACAGCCTCGTTGACAAGCGAGCGTTCGCGCGACGCGTCCTGACTGACCTCTTCGAGATCGTCCGCACGCTCGCGAGGCGTCGGAGCCTGGCGCAGGCCACGAAGGTCTTCCCGCCCGAATACGCCGCGCTGCTCAACGAGTTGCTCCACGAACCGATCAGTGGGCGCGGTCCCGAATATGTCGATGGCATTATTGATGCTCTCGTCCGGCACGATCGCGTGCTCCACGTCGTCCGAATCACGGTCCGCGTGCTCCGCAACCTGGCGATCGACGAACTGGTGCTGGCCGGGGATTGCTGGGACCGGGGCGCGCGTGGGGATCGCGTGGTCGACACCTTGATGCACCTGCCAAACGTCTCGTTCATCTGGGGAAACCACGACGCCGCGTGGCTTGGGGCCTGCCTCGGGTCTCGGGCGTTGATCTGCCATGTGTTGCGGATCTCGTGCCGCTATCGAAGGCTCTCGCAGCTCGAAGAGGGCTACGGGATCACACTTCAGCCGCTCGAACATCTCGTCCGGTCAGCCTACGCCGATGACCCCGCCGAGTGTTACACGGTGAAGGGGATCGGCCTCCGCGTGCCCCTCGACATGGCCCGGCTTCAGAAGGCCACGGCCGTCATGCAGTTCAAGCTTGAAGGCCAGCTCATGGCCCGCAACCCCGAGTTCGACCTCGAACACCGCCGGTTGCTCCACCATATCGACTACAAGGCCGGTAAGATCACGATCGACGGCGCAACCTATCCACTCCGCGACACCCACTTCCCGACGATCGACCCGGCCGACCCCTATGCCCTCTCCGCCGACGAGAGCGTCTGCCTCGAACGGCTCCGTAAGTCGTTCCTATCGAGTCAGAAGCTCTGGGAACAGATGCGGTTCCTCGTCACGCGCGGCTCGATGTCGCTCAAGCGTGACAATAACTTAATCTTTCACGGCTGCATGCCCGTCGATGAAAAAGGCGAATTCCTGCCGATGTCTGTTGACGGCCTGCCGTATACCGGCCGCGAGCTGTTCGAGGCGATCGAGACGGTGATCTCACGAGCCCTGGACAATCCCAGTGAGAGAGACCGCGACCTGATGTGGTATCTCTGGTGCGGCCCGCGCTCGCCCCTCTTCGGCAAGGACAGGATTACCACGCTTGAAAACGACCTCGTCGCCGACAAGACGACACAGCACGAGACCAAGAACCCATACTTCACGCTGATCCACGAAGCCTGGTTCTGCGAGAAGGTGCTTGCTGAGTTTGATGTCGATACGAATGTCGGCCTGATCGTGAACGGGCACGTCCCGGTGAAGCTCGAACAGGGCGAGTCGCCGATGAAGCGAAGCGGTAAGGCGATCACGATCGACGGCGCGTTCTCCTCGGCCTACGGCGACCACGGCTATACCCTGATCCTCGAACCTGATCGCACGTTGCTTGCCACGCACCACCATTTCGAGTCGGTCGAGGCCGCTGTCCGAGACGGTGTCGACATCATCCCCAGCCTCGCCGAAGTCCGCCACTGGCCGACCCCGCGCCGGGTCGGCGACACCGAGCGCGGGGCGATGATCCGAAGCGAGATCGACCTCCTCGAACGCCTCGCCCACGCCTATCGACTGAACAAGATTCGCCCGAGCTAAGGGACAGGAGTTGGATCAGAAACGTGGTCCCGTGGACGGGATCTCTGCCCGCCAGGTTCGGCGTCGCCACTTGGAGACGTTGTCAAAGAAGCTGGCGTTCTTCGGCATCCCTATTGCCAAAATATTGGCGAATAGGAGTTCTTGTCCCGTTTCTCTCTTGCTGCGCCCCCTATGCCTCCGTCTCCTCGAATTCCTGCTCGGCGTCTTCGAAGTCGTCTGGTTCAAAAGCGAAGGTTGCCTGATCCTCCAGCCATTTCTTTCTGACGCTGGCGTTCGAGCGCATCGCCTCTTCAATCAACTGCGTCTCGCGATATTGGCTTGCCTCATATTCCAAGGTCCACACGCAGTCAACGCCAAGTTCGTCGATGGCCTCTCTGAGTTCGCTCATGCTGACTTTGAAGAACTCTTTTCGCTTATTGACCTTGTTGAGCTGCTTCTCGACAAATCGCCTGTGGAGTGACGTTTCCAGTGCGGGGGCGTCTTCAGACTTTAACAAGGCATGTACATCGAAGGGAAAGGGTACGCTTGCATCGCCGAGTTCGCGCACGCGTTCGGTAGGATCGATCCGTCTAGTCAGGCCAATTTTGTACACGTTCTCGCCGAACGATCCGAGGTTGGAGATGATGTAGACATGGCCTTGCTTCGTTTGCTGGGCCATCGATATCGCTTTTCTTCCCTTCTCCTCGGCTTCGGCGAGCTTGACGTTCAACTCCTGCAACTGGGTTTCGAGCCGGGCCTTTTCCACCTCGCTCGCTTCTTCGAACTGTTTCCTGATTTTTGCAATGGCCTTGTTCACAAGTTCTTCCTCGCGCTCGGCCTGGTTGATCGCCTTTTCGATTTCCTTCTTGGCCCGGTGCTCCTCCCTAATCTGTTCTTTGATCGCCCGTTGCTCCTCGCGGGATTTTTCCTTGAGCTTCAAGACGGCCACGCCCCATTTGACCTCGTCGAGCCGGGAGTCCAGGTAATCATCCTCGATGCGGGCATTTTTGTAGACCTCGCCGTCCCGGTTGACCATGGCGAAAGCATCTTTGATCTCTTGGATCAGTTTGCCCTGATTACCAGGCTTCAATCGCGATAAGACCGTATCGACTTTGCCGTTGAATGTGCTGAGCACGAACTTGATGGCGTGGTCTCTCTTCCATCCTTCGGGATAACCGCAGGTCGCGGCCGTATTGTTCTCCAGCAATCGCTTGGCTCTGTCTCTAGCCAACTTCAGCCGTGACCCGGCGTTGTGGAACCCGAATTCCCCGGCTAATTCATCGAGGACATGAGTTGCCGGGACGACATAAATGCCTTCGTACTTTTCAATTCGGTTCTGAAAAGCCTGTGCGGCGGCTTCGTAATCTCGGAGTTTTCCTTTGGCCTCATACGCTTCCCCGGCGATCTCTATGGCCCGCTTGTCCGCTTTCTGCCTGATCTCAAAAGCGTAATTCAGAGCCTGCGAGAGGGCTAGTTCGGTCTTTTCTCGCTTTTCTTTCGCGTCCTTCCTGGCTTTCGATGCGAGTTCCTTGGCCTCTGCCTGGGCTTCCTCAAGGGCACTTTGTGACCTCTGCTTTGCTACCCTCACCGCTTCGACCGCTTCCAACCGTAAAGCCTCGGCCTCGGCCCGAAGCCGCTTACTCTGTTCCTGCCCCTCCGCCCGTGCGTGCGAAAGGATCTCGTCCGCCCTTTTCTGGGCCTCGTTCAGCTTGGCCTCAGTATCCGCCTTCGTTTTCCTAGCCCGTTCGACGATGTCGGGTATGTGACTGAACTTCTCCAGTTTAGCCAGATCTTGGGCGTACGCATCCTCTTTGACTCGCCAGGTGTCCATCGTCGCCCGGAGCTGAGCAGAGAATTCACGGGACCTGAGAAAGTAGAAGAGAGCGGCAGCAAATAGACCGAGATACATCAATCCGAGAATTAGGTAGAGCATAAGTTAGGCCCGGTTAGAGCCTCCCGTGGCGAGGTTCCGATTGGGTAACACCGTATGTCCTGGCGGCTTCGACGTTGAGAGACGTTCATTATGAAAGGCAGGAGCATGCTGAGCAACGGCTGACATCGAGCGAATTAAATCAATAAAAACATTATATATAAATAATCAATTTATTTACACGGAAGCCTTAGGTTGAATGAGTTTTTGCTTCCTCACAAATCGTCTTCAGTCTTTCTGAGGGGCACGCCGAGACGATGTCAACGAGTGAAATGACCTCCTCGCGGCGAGATCGACCGGCCGGGACCGACGTTTTCCCTTCCCGCTTAGGGCCTGGTCCGTTAGAGTAGGGGGGGTTGGTCTGGGACCGTGATCCAGAGGACGATGCGGGAGGTCAGGGATGACGCTTTACGACGCGGCGATGATCGGGGTGGTGATCGGCGGGATGGTCTGGGGGGCTTGGAGGGGAATCGTCTGGCAACTGGCGAGCATCGGCTCGCTGGTACTGGGATATACCCTGGCTCACACGCTTTCCGATGACCTCGCGGCGCATTTTCCGGGAGATCCGGTGGTGTCTCGCGGCCTGGCGATGGTCGTGATCTATGCGTGCGTGTCGGCGGGCGTCTTCTTCGTGGCCTGGTTGGTGCGGGCGACCTTGCGAAAGCTCCAGTTCGAGTCGTATGACCGGCATCTCGGCATGGTGCTCGGCGGCGTCGAGGGGGCTCTCGTGGGGTTGGTGGCGACTCTCTTCGTCGTCAGCCTGGCCCCGCAGAGTCGCGGGCCGATCTTCAATAGTCCGTCGGGACGAGTCGTGGGGACGGTGATGAACTCGCTCGGTCCCGTCCTGCCGAGCGAAGCTCGCGACGTCTTGAAGCCCTTTTGGGAGGGCGAACGGGCGGTCGCGGCGAACGAGGACGTGCCGGATACGGGTCCGGCGAAGTCCGCAAACAACGATGATTTCCGCACGAGTGAGGCAAATGGCCGAAGTCGAACGACTGAGCGTCGGTGACCGAGCAATCAATCTGACCCAGGTCTTGAAACTCTCCGGGTGGGTCATGCACGGTGGTGAGGCCAAGGCGCTGATCGCTGATGGACGCGTGCGCGTCAACGGCGAGGTCGAATTGCGCAAGCGGAGACAGATGGCGCTCGGTGACACCGTTGTGCTTGAGGATGGCCCTTCGCTCATCCTTGTCTGAGCATTAACGGCCGGAGAGGGATTTGAACGCGATGAAGAGAATCGGCATCCTTACCGCCGGCGGCGACACCCCGGCGCTCAACGCCACGATCGTTGGCGCGGTGGAACGGGCGAATCAGCATCGGGTCGAGGTGATCGGGATCATCAAGGGGTTCAGCGGCCTGCTCAACCCTCGCGTTCCCCACGTGCATCTCAACCCCTTGTTCCGCGCCATCCCCGAACTCGACGCGACGCGAGGCGGCACCATCCTCGGGGCGTCGCGTGACTATGTCGACGGCAACGACACCGAGATGATCAAGAAGGTGGCCGAGCGGCTCGGCAGGCTCAAGATCGACGGGCTCGTCTGCGTCGGTGGTGACGGCACGCTCAACGGCATGCAGCCACTGCGCGAACACCTGCCGGTCGTCTTGGCCCCCAAGACGATCGACAACGACCTCGGCCTCAATTACCCCGGCGAACCGAACGAGTGGAACCGGGTCGCCAGCGACAATTCGCGTGGGTACGAGTACGAGAAGAAGCCGGGGCGCGACTTCGGGCTCGACGAGATGGTGAACTTCGCCACACCCGGTTATGCGACGGCCGTTTACGTCACCTCGCTCAGCGTCCAGCGCATCCGGACGACGGCCGAGAGCCACCGGCGAATCGCGATCATCGAGGTGATGGGCCGCGACTGCGGCATGATCGCCCTGGGCACCGCCTACGGCCAGCCCGACATGATCTTGATCCCCGAGTCGCCGGTCGACCCAGGCCCGCTCGTCGAGCGCGTGATGTCGATCCTCGACGTGCAGAAGCACGCTGTCATCTGCGTCTCGGAGGGGATCGTCGACGTCGAGGGGAACAATCTCGGAGCCCTGACCGCGAGCAAAGATCCCGCCGGTAACGTCCAGTACAGCGGGGCCGCCGAGGCGGTGAAGCGCATCCTCGTCGACAAGATCGGCGACGCCTTCTTCACCAAGCAGCGAAGGAACGAGAGCGCTGACGCCGCGATCTTCGTCCGGAAGATCGGCCACACCCAGCGCGGCGGCCGTCCGATCCTCTTCGACCACTTCTACGCCTCGCAGCTCGGTGGCAAGGCCGTCGACCTCCTCCTGGGCGGCCACCATAACTGCGTCTCGACGCTTCAGTATCGCGACGGCTCGCTCTTCCTCGACAGCATCGACGCCAACAAGCTCCTCGACCGCTGGGGCAACATGCACGCCCGGCCCCTCTCGCCGACCTTCTACGATAGCCAGCGGTTCCTGCCGTCGGCGAAGGGCGTCAACTATCTCCGGGCGATCTTCAGCAAGGCGCTCGGGGCCGACGACGTCGAGAGCATCCGCCACCTCTTCGATGGCGGCAACCTCGTCCATCCCTACGACTCAGTCAACGTCCACGTCAACCGGCGGATTCGCCGGATCGACCCCAACGAGTAAATCGCCCACGGTTCGATCGGTCGGCTCCGATCCAGATTTTCTCGGGACGGCCGGCGGTAAAAATCCGATCTTATTGGTCAAGGCGGGCGTCGTACCAGCACACGGTCGACGCCCGGTCTTTGACCCCGATCGCGCGAAAACAGGCCTCTTGGTTTCTGTCTTAAGCCGCTGAAATAAAACGATTTATTGCGAATTGGCACCTGGAAAAACGGACCGCTCTTCGCTGCATTGGGTTGGGGAGCGGGCTCAACTTGTTGGGACTCAAAACATGGCGACCCGGATGAAGCGTCCAAACGGCGTGGACCTGGCCCCTTTGCCGACCCCGCCGCCGCTCCCACCCAACGCCAGCCCCGGAAGGCGCTGGCGGTTCCACCGCGACCTGGTGATCTACATCTCGAGCCGGACCGGGGTCTCTCAGCGCGTGCTGGCTGACGTCTTCGACCTCCCCCGCTCGCGGATCGCGGCGATCGTCAAAGATTTCGGCGGACTTTGCGGCCAACAGACCGCCCCGTGAACGACCGTCGCTCAGCCTCTCAAAAGGCGGATTGGCGTAAGGGAGCGGACAGAAACGTCAAATTTTCATACGCAGCGTAAATACGCGTCTACTTGACCTTTTGTGGCGTCTGCATTATGGCTTTTTCGGCGAAGAATCTGGCATTGGCGATCGTAGTGCCACCCTCTATCCACACCGCCCCGATCGACCTCGACAGCTCCGAACGCTTCACCGAATCATTAAAGCAAGCCACAGGGATCGAGGTTTCGATCTCCGACCGGGCCGTTTGCGTGGGGCATCAATCGCCTTGGGAGATGTTTCGGAAGCTCCAGAAGGACCGACCGCCGATCGTGCTGGTGCTCGGGGCGCGGGGGACGGGCAAGTCTTACCTCTCCGCTCTTGACACGCACCTGACGAGCCTCAAGAGGGCTCGGCATGGCACCCGGGTGCTTGGGGGGAGTCGGTCGCAGTCCGAACAGATCTACAGAGCCTTGCGCGATTTCTCCGGGTTCTGGCCGGAGGCGGGAGGCGAAGACCCGGTGAAGGCGCTTCTCAAGTCAGAGGCGGTTTATCGGAACGGTTCTGAGGTCACGATCCTCGCTGCTTCGAGCACGAGCGTGCGCGGTCCGCACGTCCCCAGCCTGAAACTCGACGAGGTCGACGAGATCGACGTCGAGCATTTCGAGTCGGCGATGGGTATGTGCATGGAAATGCGAGGTTCGGGGGCCTCGATCGTGATGACCTCGACCTGGCATCGGATGAACGGCCCGATGTCGGGGCTGATCCATCGCGCAAGGGGGGGAGAATTCCCGATCTTCTCGTTCTGCATCTTTGAAGTGCTCGAGCGCTGTCCCGACGAACGATCAGGGCCGAATTGCGAGAAATGCCCGACCTGCCCGATCCAGAAATACTGCCATGACGTTCCCTCGGGGGTTACGCCGAAGGCCAAGCGATCGAGTGGCCATTATTCGATCAACGCGCTGATCCAGAAGTTGAAGATGGTCAGCGCGCGGACATTTGAATCCGATTACCTGTGCAAGGGGCCGAAGGCTGACGGCCTCTGGTTCCCCGATTTCAGCACCGAGACGCATGTCTCCGAGTCGGCCGACTGCGACCCGAATGCGCCGGTCTACGTCGCCATCGATTCGGGCGTGTTCACCGGCGCGGTCTACTTCCAGGTCACGCGAGACGCTCGGGAGCCCGGGGTGAAGGATCGCGTGAACGTCTTCGCTGACTACCTCATGGAGGGGGGGACGGCGGAGTCGAACGCCCTGGCGATCAAGGACGTCGCGATGCGTTTCGGTCACGGGCGGATGGACCGGATCTCGACCGACCCGGCCGGGGGGTCGAGGAGCCCTCTGGGCGTGACGGTGATGGCCGAATATATCCGCGCCGGCCTGCGGCCCCTGGAGCGCTGGCCGATCGGCTCGGTGGCTGACGGGCTGAGCCTGCTCGAATCGTTCACGAACCCGGCCGATGGCCCGCCGAGGCTCATCATCCACCCCCGATGCGAGTCGACTATCCTTGCGATGCAGTCGTATCGCCGGGCGAAGAGGGGGGGGCAGTGGCGGGACTTTCCCGAAGATCCGCAGCATCCGTATGAGGAGCTGGTCGACTCGCTCCGCGGGGGGTTGCGGCTCCACTACCCCGAGGGGCGCGTGCCGCAGTCCACCTTCCCACGAATCTCGGCCCGACAGGTCTTTTGATGACAAACGACGACGAACCGATCGACTTGATTGGACGACGCCATCCAGAATGGCGTGAACACCAACTCCGCTGGCGATGGATGCTCGACTCGCTCGAAGGGGGCGAGCGCTATCGTCAGGCGGTCTACGGCTATGACCGGCGCGGCCTGCCGATCCGCAACATGATCCGCCACAAGCGTGAATACCCTGACCCTCGCGAGGGGGCGAGCGCCGCCTGGGACCTCCCCGGCGTTTGGGCCTCGGGCAATAATGCTCCGCCCGGCGTGACGGGGAGCGACCCTGCCGGCCTCGCCACCGACGATGATTACGAACTCAGGCGCGCCCGGACGCCGATCCCCACGTTCCTCGCCGAGACGCTCGACACCCACCTGTCAAGAATCTATGCGCGTGAGGTGAAGCGTGTCGGCCCGGAGGAGCTTGCGAGATGGTGGGCCGATGTTGACGGCTGCGGCACCACGATCGACCAGTGGATGACCGAGTCGGTCGCCCCCTTGCTCCTGAGCCTTGGCCAGCTCGATATTCTCATGGACCATCCCCCCGCGCCCGATGGGGAGGAGATCGAGACGCGGGCCGATGTGAACCGCCTTGGTCTTGACCGATGCGTTGCCTCGTACATCCTCCCCGAAAACATGCTCTGGTGGCGGCTCGACCCCACGGGCAAGCGGTACGAAGTTTGCCTCGTCTGCGAGTTTCACGAGACCGACGGCGGCTCGGTGCCTTACTTCCGCATCTGGACCGACTGCGAGTCGACCCTCTACGACGCGGAGGGGGAACGCCTCTCTTCGACGCCTCACCCGTTCGGAAGGGTGCCGATTGTCCGCGTTTTCGATCGACGCAAGCCGCGCTGCAAGAACATCGGCCAGTCGCGATATGAGGGAGTCGCCGAGCGTCAGCGCGAGTACTATAACCGCGATTCCGAACTGATCCTCTCCGACACGACCCAGGCCCATCCCTTGCTCCAGGGGCCGGAAGACTTCGTACAGGCTGACGGCACGATCCCGATCGGGCCGAGTTGGCTCTTGCCCAAGAAGAAGAACACGGCGGGCGGCTCGTCGACCTATGAAGGATTCGAGGTCGTCAACTTCCCGAAAGATACCGCCGAGTCGATCCGCAAGAACAAGGCCGACCTCCGCGACGATGTCGATCGCGACACCGCGCTGGTCAAGCAGTCGACGCGCGACGGCGGGCCGCAGTCGGGCCTCTCGAAGGCGATGGATCATGTCGACGGGAACAACCGCCTGGCGAAGATCGCCAAGATGCTCGGCCGCGCTGAGCGGGTCGTCGTCGAGATGGCGCTGACGATCCTGCACGACGGCCGGCCCGAGGTGGCGGTGCTCGATGGGATCGAGATCACCTATCCGACCGAGTTTGACCTCTTCACGGCGAGCGACCTGGCCTCGACGACCGGCGAGTTCCAGTCGATCGCGGCCAAAGCCGGCAGTCTTCCGATCACCGAGGGGCTGATGCTCAGCCGACTCATGCGGCTCTGCATGCCCGGCCTGAGCGCGGGCCAGTATGCTGAGTGCGACAGTGAGATTGATGGCTATCTCAAGGCCCATGTGGCCCCGTAATGACGGCGGAAGTGAGCGGGATTGGATCTTGTAACCGCTTTCAAGTCCTGATGATAGGGCCGAGATGGCCACGAGAAAGCGGCCGAGCCTGCCGGAGAGGGTGTGGGGACGACCGCGTGTCGGTCCCGGATGCCGAATGGCCGTCTCAATGGAACCGGAAACGATGGGCAACCTCATCCCGCTCTGCTCGGCGATGGCCCTGGTATTGGTCGGGCTCGCGTTGATGCTGACCGTCGTCGTGCCGATGGTGTTCGGTCTCTTCGGTGGCCGACGTTGAAAGAAAGAGTTCGCCCATGAGTCTGCCCTCGATCGAAAGCGACGCCGATCCCAAGACCGGCCTTTCCGACCCCGGCGACGAGATGGTTTCCGTCTCCCGCTCTGAACTGGAGGAGCTGCGGGCGCTGGTGCGATCGCCCGGGCCGTTGGCCGTCGTCGACGCCCCGGTGATCGAAGCGGCATCCGGTCGTGAAGAGGAGCTGACGCAGGAGTTGAAGGTGCGCGACAGGAGGGTTGCCGACCTTGAATCGGCCTATCGCAAAGCCTTGCGAGACCGAGAGCTGGCGACCGCGCTGGCCGGGAAGCCGCTGGTTTCTGGTGCTGTCAGTCAGTTAATCACGCTCTGGCGCGATGATTTCGACGTGTATGAAGAGTCGGGTGAATACAAGGTCGCGAGCCGAGACGGTCGCACGGTGGCCCAGTGGGTCGGCGAGCGGCTCGAAGGCATCGACTTTGCCCACTTCCGCCTGCCCGCGTCTCGTGGCGGTGCCGGGTCGAGGGGCCTGAGCCAGTCGGGTGTGTCGATCGGCAACGACGTGGGGCCTCGGACGCTTGGCGAGGCCGTCGTGTCGCAGTGGCGTGAGTCGACTCCCGCCCGGGTCGGTGCCCCCCAGGGGCCGTCCGGGTGGGGCCGCCGACGTTGATCGTTCTGTTGGTCTTGCAGTTGTTGATCTCTTTACTATTTGTGTCGCCAGTTCGAGGCCGCCCCGTCGGGCGAACTTCGCGGCGATAGGCGACCTCGCTCTTTAGTGGAGTTTGTTCTCATGCCGAATGCCTACCTCCAAGGTATCCAGGGCGCGTTCGACAACCAGGCCCAGATTCGCAACGACATCTATGCGGTGACGTCGAACTGGTTCGTGAACCGGTGCCCGGTCGTGACGCGGACGCCCCGCCTCCCGGTGGGCTCGACGACGTTCACCATGATCAAGCGTGGTTTTCGCTCCCGAGTCGCCGCGCTGGCGGCCCCGATCGCCCTGGCTGACACGCAGGTTACCCTCGTCGACGCCAGCCCGTTCATGAACGGCGACGTGCTCGAGCTGGCCTCGGGCGAACGTGTCGAGCTGACCAACGATCCGAACTCGACGACGAACATCGTTTCGGTGCGCCGGGGCGTCGAAGGCACGACCATTGCCGCCGGCGCGGTCAACGATGTGGTCCGCCTGATCTCGAACAGCCGGACGGGCAACGAGATCAATCAGAACGGCATCGCCTTCCGGCCGGTCGGGGTCGCGCAGTTCTGCCAGACCTGGCAGCATCCCGTGCAGATTGGCGGCTCGCTCCAGGCCTCGGCCTCTTATGCGGGCGTCAAGGGAGCCTCGACGCCGTTCGAGCAGAACAAGATGATCGCCCTTCAGAACCTCATGGACGACATGGAGGTTTCGTCGTACTACGGCCGGGGCGAAGATCCCGCGGTCACGTCGAGGCCAAAGCAGAAGGGCCTGAAGGCGCTGCTCGTCACCAACAACACGGCGACACCCACGAACGCCGGGTCGTATACGGCGAGCGATTTCATCCACGACACGCTCGAACGGTGCCGGGTCAACGGCGGCGATCCCGACGTCTTGATCCTGTCGAGCAACTTCATGAGCGGCCTGGCGACCTGGGGACAGGCGGTGCAGAAGATCGACGCGGGGAGCAACGTTTTCGGCACGCCGATCAACGTCTTCGAGGCCCCGTTCCTGGGCGGCGTCTCGATCATCGAGGCCCCGCTCCTGAAGCCCTATACGGCGATCGCTCTGACCTCCTGCGAGGTCCGGATGCGGATGAAGCGCAACGAGTTCTGGAACCCCCGCGGCTCGCGCGGCGACGCCTTCGAGGGAGACTGGATGGCCGAGGGGGCTATCGAGGTCGAAAACGAGGCTTATCACGCCTGGGTTGAGGGGATCACGGCCTTCTCCGCCACCTGAGCGACGATCTCTCTCCCTCCTGAAGAAGGTCGATCACGATGAGTAATGTCTACGTTTTTCCCGGTCATAAATCGTTCTCCGCTCGGGCCGTGTCGGACCTGGGTCTGAATGCCCAGACGATGAAGGGCAAGACTCCCTCGGCGCTCGCCGCACTGGCACGACTCTGTGCTCAGGCGTCGACCGCCCCGCCGGCGAACGTCGCCGGAATCCTTCTGAAGGCGGCGGCCTTTCGCGACCAGTTGCTGGCCGCTGGCCATGCCGCCGACCTGATGATCGCCGAGGTCACGCTCGCCCGCCCGCCCATCCATCCGTGAACCTGTCGGGACCACTTATGAGCACCGCGACGATCCTCTACGCCACCGACGAAGATATCGCGCTGAGGGCCTCGGCCGACTACGCGCTCCTCTGGCCCAAGGATCAGAAATTCGCCGCTGGATCTGATGGCGTGTTCTCGGCCTCCAGCCCGTGGACCTTGACCTCAGCGACGGTGGACTTTCAGGGCCAGGGGGTCATGCCGGGCCAGCTCGTTCAGCTCGAAAAGCTGGGCTCAAGCCTTCGGCCCGGCGGCGAAGGTTTCGTCGTGGTCGGCGTCTCCCCCGGATCGGCGACGCTGAGGCGGAAGGGCCAGCCGATCGGCGTGGGCCAGCCGCCCGCGCCGCCGACCGGCCTGACCGGGGTCGAGTTCTCGATCGTGACCTTCGGGCCTCAGATCGTCCTCGCCACCGACGACCTCAACCGCAGGTTTGGGATCACAACTGGCGCTTACGCCGGCAGGAGTGCGGGCGAACTCGCCGACCCGAGCGAGTTACGCGACGCCGCCGTGCTGACCGTCCTGTATCGCCAGTATCTCGACATGAGTCGCGAACTTTCGGCCCCGACCGATACATTCGCGACGAAAGCCCAGATCGTGAAGGCCGAACTCGACGACCGGCTCGACCGGCTCGCGCTCCACTGGAACCGCTACCTCACCAACCCCGAGCCGGGCGGACCCACGACGCGGTTCAGCACCCGGATGAGTCGCTAGCATGCCCATTGTCTACAGGATCTACTCGAACGGGGGATCGGGCGGCCCGATCGATTACTCAACGCCAATCGCGAGCGTCGCGACCACGACGTTTACCACTGGCCCGCTCTCGGCCCCGGGCGATTATCGGTTCGGGGTCCACGCCTGCAACTCCTCCACCGGCATCGAGGAGTTGAACACCCAGGCGAGTCTCCGCATCTCGCTCGACGCGAACGGCAACGACACTGGCCAGGGTCCGAATGTCCCCTTTGCCCTGGTCACTCGTCCGACGGCGAACGGCGGTTGTCGCGTTTCGTGGGGCTATCAGCCTCGCGGGCAAGCGGCCGCTCCGAAGACCTTCGCGGTCTACCTCACCCCCGGTCTGACGCCCGATCTGACGACACCGGCGGCCTCGGTCGCCTACGTCCCCGGCCAGCCCAGTTTTGGATGCCAGCTCAGCGGGCTGGCCGACGGCGCGACCTATACCGTCTCCGTCGCGTCTGTCCCGGCCGGAGGTCGTCCGACAAGTTCGGTCGTCTCGACGACGGTCGTCGGCGACTCAACCCCGCCGATGGATGTCGACGCCTTGATCGTCGGCGCGATCCCTTGATCGTCGGAGGTCGAGAAACGGCCTAACCTCAATTGAAAAGTCAAGCGTCACCAATGAATGAAGTCGCAAATGAAGATATCGCGACGTCTATCATAATAAATTCGGTCGCCCCGAATGCCCAGCTGTTCCCGATGCAGCCCGACATCTGGTCGCTCTTCGTGCCCGGTATCGCGGCGATGACAACGCTTGGGGCTGCAATTTTCTCGTTCGGCCTCCCCCTGGGTTGCGTGACCGAGGAGGAACCGCCGTGCCCGGGATTGGCGACGTTCTTCGTGCCTCACTTCTAAACCTTTGCGAACGGAACAGCGTTCGTTCCGACGTGGTGCGGGCCGACTTGTCAACTTCACGCTCGTCCGAGGTCTCCGATGAGCCAATTCACCGACCGGTTGCTTGTGGCCACGATTATCCTCCTCTCGCTCTACGACATCGCTGTCGTGGCCACGAGCGGCAGCGAGGCGACGATCAGCCGTCGAGCCCTCTATTGGTCGCAGCAGTATCCATTGATCTCTCTGGCGGCCGGGGTCTTGATCGGGCACCTGTTTTGTCCCCAGACGATCCGGGTCGCTCATTGAACACACCACTCTCGGGCGGCCGATCCGTCGGCCTCGCGAGGAGACGATTGGCGCACAAACGCCTTTCGATGCGTCGCATCCCTTCACAGGCCAACCGGCCCGACAGGATTATTGATGGCCAGCTTCACCACCCAGCGATCAGGCAACTGGTCCGACACAAACGCCGCGACCCGCCCTTGGTCGACCTTGACTGGGTCGGGCACCGGGGGCGTGCCCGGCTTGGGCGACACCGTCACCGTCGCCGCTGGCCACACGCTGACGATGACCGCTGACCAGACTTGCGGAACATCCGGCACGACCATTGGCGTAAGTACAGATGTCGTTGTCTACGGCACTTTCAACATCGGGTCAAATCACCTCACGGCCCTCACCGGGGTTTACGTGAGTACCGGAGGGCATCTCACCGGAGGTCCGGGCGGCGTCCTGGAAATCACGTCGAATAGCAGCTATCGATACTCGGTTGTGATCGACGGAAACTCCGCGAACATGGTGAACATCGCCGGTGCGGCGGGGAACCCATTCACGATCAAGAGCACGTCGGCCCTCTACCAAGCCTCAGTCCTTTTCGCGTCAAACAATTGTGGGTCAGCGACCACGACTTCGTGGAGCTATTGCAATTTTCTCAACATGGGCTACCAAAGCCCGAACCAGTGTGCAGTTTTTCTCTATGGACTGGAAGGTTCCAC
>JANXSY010000207.1 GCA_025356435.1 Isosphaeraceae bacterium
TTCGGGACGGCCATGGATGTGGAAGCGGCGTTGGCCCGCTCGTCGTCGAGCCGTGCGGTGAACACGTCATTCGTGGATCAAGGGTGAGGATGGGGCCTGGCAACAACGGACCCCGGCGATGGCGGCGGGACTGGCCGATCATGTCTGGCCGCTCTCGGAGTGGCTGACTTTACCCGCCGTGCATCAGAAGTAGGCCACCAGGCAATTTTGAAGGAAAAGATGTAATATTCGTTGCGAAAGACCGAGGTTCGGCGCTAGTACCTTGGTTTAATGGGAACTTGATGATAATAGAGAAGAGCACCGGACGGATCTGGATTTCTATTTGGGATTTCTAGGAGTGGGTTTACTGGTTCACGGTGGAGAACGACGCGGCCCACCCCTGTTGAATCGAAAGCCCATTGGCCGCAAGTTTGAGGAGTTAGCCCCATGCCTGCAACCCGCCGCGACTTCCTCCTCGCCTCCGCCGCAGCCACCGGCGGCCTGCTGATGAACCCCGACACAGTGCCGGCGGCGCGGGCCGAGGCGACGAACGTGGTCGTCTGGGACGAACGGCAGCCCGCGCAGAAACAGGCGTATGACGACTTTCTCGGCAACGCGATCGCCGCCCATTTGCGGACTCTGCCGGGCCTCTCGGTGAAGTCGGTCGCGCTCGACGACCCGGGGCAGGGGCTTACTGACGATATCCTCGGGCCGTGCCGCGTCTTGGTCTGGTGGGGGCATGTCCGCAACGGCGAGGTCAGGCCCGAGGTCGGGAAAGCGATCGTCGAGCGGATCAAGGCGGGCACGCTCTCGCTCATCGCGCTCCACTCGGCGCATTGGTCAACGCCGTTCGTCGAGGCGATGAACGAGCGGAGCCGTCTCGACGTCGCGCGGAGGTATCCCGACGGGTCGGGGGCCGTCGAGATCAAGGACGTGCCGCCGCCCCAACGTTTCACGCTTCCGAAACTTGACAGCCGGCTTACGCCTTACGTCCACGAACGCAAGTATCCCGGCGGGAACGTCAAGATCGACCTCCACCTGCCGTATTGCGTCTTCCCCGCATATCGGAACGACGGCAAGCCGAGTTCGGTCAACGTCTTGAAGCCCGATCACCCGATCGCGCGGGGCGTGCCGAGGTCGTTCGCGATCCCGCAGACGGAGATGTACGACGAGCCTTTTCACGTTCCCGAACCCGACGAGGTCGTCATCGAGGAACGCTGGCCGACCGGCGAGTGGTTCCGCAGCGGGATGGTCTGGCGGGTCGGAAAGGGTCGGGTGTTTTACTTCCGTCCAGGCCACGAGACGTATCCGGTCTATAAGCAGGCGATCCCGCTCAAGATCGTCGCGAATGCCGTGGAATGGCTGGCAACTTGAAGGGTCTGGGCTGGCCTCGCAAGGCATAGGGTTCGTCTGATCGAGGTCGACGAGGTCTGGGAGCGGGTGGAATAATCGTGCGAGTCGGCGGACGTATCGTGATGGGGATATGGCCGATCGCCGATCTATTGAAGAGATGGTCGAGATTCGGAAGAGATCGCGGTTGAAAAAAAACGCCGAGACGGGTTCAATCACGCTGCGAAGGCCGTCAACGGAATGGCGGCCGATCGCGCGAAACGGTTGATTCGACCCTTCGGGAAGGATTCCCCGCCCCATGTCCGAAGGTTCGCGGGCCGGCCGGAGGCTGGCGCTTGGGACGATCTGCTGGTGGACCCTGCTTGCGGCCGGCTGCGCGTCGATGCGGTCTCGCGCGCCTCATCCCGACCTGCGTCCCTGCACCGACGGCTATGCCTTCACGTCCGACGGCTGGACGCTCGGTATTCGCCGTTTCGACCCCGCGCGGCCCGATCCTGGCAAGCTTCCCGTGGTCCTCTGCCACGGGCTCGGACTCAATGGCACGTTCTGGACGATCACCGGCAACCACCTTCCTGACCAGCTTGCCGCGAGGGGCTACACAGTCTACGTGGTTGACATGCGCGGGTCGGGGGCGAGCCACCGCGTCGGCACCCTCGGTCGGGTCAACCGGGTGCTCCGCGAGACTCCGCTCAACGAACTGCGCGAGTCGCACTGGACGATGGACGAACAGGCGACCCACGACGTGCCGGCGATCCTCGACTATGTCCAGAAAGACTCCGGTGCCGACCGGGTAAACTGGGTCGGGCATAGCCTGGGCGGCATGCTCATGATTGCACATCTAGAGACGACCCTGCATCCGGAGCGGATCGCCAACTTTGTCGACCTGGGCGGCGTGGCGGTCGTCGCGCCGTCGGAGTCGCGGACCCAGATGCTCCATGCGAACCGCGCCCTGCGGGCCTTGCTCTCGTTGGTGAGCACCGGACGGATTGCGCGCCCCTTGATGTTGGCCCGGTTCCCCGGCCTGGAACGGATCGATCAGTTCTACTACACAACGGCAAACGTTGATGCTGCAACGATCTCGCGGTTCTACGGTTACACCCTGGAGAACCCGGGCAAGGGGGCACTCCGGCAGCTCGACTCGTACCTCGACACCGGCCACATGCACTCGGCAGACGGCCGGCTCGACTACGCAGAGCACCTCGACCGCGTGCAGGCCCCGACCCTGTTCATCGCCGGCGAGAAAGACACGATGGCCGACATCCCCTCGACGCTGATCACCTTCCAGGGCCTCGGTAGCCCCGACAAGACCCTGATGCGGTTCGGTCGCCGAGACGGCCACGTCGACGACTACGGTCACTGCGACCTCGTCTGGAGCCGCCACGCCCCTCGCGAGATCTTCCCTCCCCTCATCGACTGGCTCGACCGCCGCCAGCCCGGCTCCGCCACCAGCTACGGCTGGCACGACCGACCGTTGCCGAGCTTGCAGCGCTGATACGAAGCGAGACCCAATTGTGTTCTCCAGCTAAAATCCTATTGAACAAGTGGTTGGGAATGGTAAGTGTAATCAAGTTAAGCGAAAGCTTAAACTTGATTTCTAAGCATACCACCGACAACAAATTTCTCTGCTTTTTGAACATGTCGCGGATAAATGCTGTCAGAGGCATCGAGATCCGCAATCGTACGAGCGACCTTGGCGAGCCGATCCATCGATCGTGTTGAAAGAGAACTTGTCTGAATCGTATTCTTATAGTGGGAAAAGCCTTCGGGATGAAATGAGCAATACTCCATGACTCTGCCGCCGGGGATTGCCGCATTGAAGGCAATCCCCGTCTCGGAAAATCTCCGCTCCTGGCGGGCCCGCGCCGCCTCGACTCGTGCGCGTAGCTTCGGTGAGACCCCGGTTTCCACCTCTGCGAATCTTTCGTCGGTCGAAAGTCTCTGCAACTCCACCTGGAGATCGATACGATCAAGGATCGGTCCACTGAGCTTCTTCTGATATTTGCGGACATCCGACTCGGCGCAGGTGCAATCGGTCGTGCCGAAATACCCACATGGGCAAGGATTCATCGCTGCAACGAGTGTGAACCGGCTGGGATAAGTTAGTGTCGCGCCGACTCGCGATATAACGATCTCGCCCGATTCCAGGGGCTGGCGGAGGGCTTCCAGAGTCGAGGTACTGAATTCGGCGATCTCGTCGAGAAAGAGTACCCCGAGATGCGCGAGTGTAATCTCGCCAGGTCGAGGGATTTTACTCCCTCCGCCGATCAACGATTGCTTTGAGGCGGTATGGTGTACATTCCGCATCGGTCGACGGGTGACGGCAACGCCATCGCGGTGTAGGGCACCATAAGCGGAATAGATGCGTGTGAGTTGAACTTTTTCCTCATCTGACAACCTAGGAAGGATGCCTGGGATCGCGCTCGCGAGCAACGATTTTCCCTCACCAGGCGGGCCGATCAGCAAGAGATTATGGCCGCCAGCGGCGGCGATACATGCGGCCTCTTTTGCGTCCTGTTGTCCTCTGATCGCTCCGAAATCGATCGATCGCTCGATGAGGTTGTCAAATTGGATTCCATTCTTCAATGCGTTTTCAAGCTTCCTCTTTCCTTGAAAGTATTGGATCACTTCGTCCAAGGTGGAAACGGGGTAAACGCCGCACCCGCCATGCCCTGGCTTTGCGAGGATGAGGGCGGTCTCTTTCTCGTTGCCCGCGGGAACGATCAGCTTCTGGCCGGGCTTGGCGCAGTAAGCGATTGACAGAGCGCCGGGAACCCTTCTGATCTCGCCGTGGAGGCCGAGTTCTCCGACAAGAATATAGTCACCCTCAATGTGCTCGGGCAGATCAGGAAGGATGCCCGCTGCTTGCAGGAGGATGATTGCGAGTGGTAGATCGAGCCAGGTTCCGTCCTTCGGCAGGTCGGGAGGCGCCAAGTTTACAAGAATTGATACTTGTGGTT
Organism: Isosphaeraceae bacterium; assembly: GCA_025356435.1. Lineage (GTDB taxonomy): Bacteria > Planctomycetota > Planctomycetia > Isosphaerales > Isosphaeraceae > CAMFLR01. The sequence goes on from JANXSY010000207.1 coordinate 4,287, forward strand.
CTGGTATGCGTAATTTCGAGAAGGCACCTGCAATTCGGTCAAGGGATTCCATGACGACACCCTTTGCCATCCCTGAGATTTTGGCCACTCCTCGCCAAGATACTGGGTGTGGAAGCACCTCCATTGCTCGGGCTTGGATTTCGATCACGTATCCGTCAAGTCCGAAGATTATCCCCCCGTTGAGCGTGTGATCGCGGGAGAGGAGAGCCTGTAACTTGCGATTCTGCTGCATGTCCACACGGTCAGCCATGAATCACCCCCGGCCTTGTTGGGTTGCAGAAATAGAGGCTAACACAGAAGTGACGACCAGTCGATTTTCTGGATTCGCCATCCAGGGTAGAATGGAAGGTCATGGTCGGAATATCCGACGCGGCGGCACATTTTAATTCGAAGACGGTTTTCGTATCCCACCGAGACTGCGCAGCGATGAACCACCTCCCCGCAATGCCGATCATGCTGGGCGTCCTGGCCGTTCTGGCCGTCGCTTATCGCTATTATTCCGCCTTTCTCGCGGCGAGGGTTGCGACGCTCGATGCGACTCGGGTCACGCCTGCGCATGAGCATTACGACGGACAGAACTTTCAGCCGACGAATAAGTGGGTGCTGTTCGGCCATCACTTCGCGGCGATCTCGGGGGCGGGGCCGCTGATCGGGCCGGTGCTGGCGATCCAGTTCGGATATATGCCGGGGCTGATCTGGCTGATCGTGGGGGTCTGCCTTGCGGGGGCTGTGCAGGACATGATGGTGCTCGCGGTGTCGACGCGCAGAGGCGGCAAGAGCCTCGCGGGGATTGCTCGCGACGAGATCGGCACGGTTGCCGGGACCGCGACGGGGATTGCGATCCTTTATGTCATCATCATCGCGCTCGCCGGTCTCGGGATCGTGGTTGTGAAGGCTCTCGGCGGCGAGCGGGTCAAGATGCAAGCGGGGACGAGGCTCATCGCTCCTGCGGATATCGGAGTTAAAAACTCGTCTGACGGAATGAGCCGCATCTATGATGTCCCGCCGGGAAGCACCTACGTCTATGGGAAGTCCGACGACGAGGCGTTGAAGTTCAGCGAGGGCTTTCAACTCGCCGTGCCTGCGAATCAAGGGCTCGATGTGGATAAAGACGGCCGCCCCGGGGTCGTCCTTCCCGAGCGGGCTGAGCGGCTGGTGCCGGGGAGTTCGTGGGGGACGTTTACCATTGCCTGCACGGTGCCGATCGCGCTTGGGGTGGGCTGGTATATGTACCGATTTCGAAAGGGGAAGGTCGTCGAGGCGTCGATCCTGGGGGCGGTTGCGGTGCTGGGTGCGACGGTCGCGGGGGCTTTCATCCCGGGTTCGCCGATCGAGCGGTTCTTTCTGCTCTCACGCGAGCAGACGATCTTCGCAATGGCGGCTTATGGCTTCATCGCGTCGATCCTGCCAGTCTGGCTCTTGCTCTGCCCGCGTGATTATATCTCCAGCTTCCTCAAGATCGGCACGATCGCGATCTTGGTCGTCGGCGTGATCGTGGCCAATCCGAGGCTCGAAGCGCCCGCGATCAACCCGGTGTTTGCCTCGGGCGGCGGGCCCTATTTCAACGGGCCGATCTTTCCCTATGTGTTCATCTGCATCATGTGCGGTGCCATCTCGGGCTTCCATGCACTCGTCGCCTCGGGCACGACACCGAAGATGGTGAGCAACGAGCGCGACATTCGGATGATCGGCTATGGTGCGATGCTGGTTGAGGGCTTGGTCGGGGTCGTCGCGCTGATCGCGGCGGCGAGCCTGCCGAATGCGATGTATTATGACATCAATATTGATCTCGCAAGGAAACCGCAGTTCCAGCAGTCGCTCAAGGCGCTCGATTTCGACCCTGACGGCGGCGAGCTGGTACAGATGGAGAAGGACGTCCACGAGTCGCTCCACGGCCGGACGGGCGGGGCGGTGACGCTCGCGGTCGGCATGGCGCGGATCTTCTCGAAGGCGATGCCGGCGCTCAAGGGCCTGATGAGCTACTGGTATCACTTTGCGATCATGTTCGAGGCGCTTTTCATCCTGACAACGATCGACACCGGCACGCGGATCGGCCGTTTCATGGTGCAGGAATTCCTCGGCCGGATGTGGAAACCGCTAGGCGACCTCGACTGGCTCCCGGCGTCGTTCCTGGCCACATCGCTCGTCACATTCGGCTGGGTCTATTTCATCTGGACGGGCTCAGTCGAGACGATCTGGCCGATGTTCGGTATGGCGAACCAGCTGCTCGCGGTGATCGCGCTTGCCATCGTGACGGCCGTGCTCGCGAACTCTGGTCGCGTCAAATATACTTGGGTGACGATCCTTCCGATGCTCTTCGTCGCGACCACGACGACGACGACGGGCGTGATGGAGATCACCGGCAAGTTCACCAAGATGACTCAAACCCCGGCGACGGCCGTCCAGGGTTGGCTCAATATCTCGCTGACCCTCACGCTGCTCGCGTGTGCGTCGGTGATCGTCGTCGCAGCCGGTCGGAAGTGGTACGCGGCGATGAGGTTAGCAAAGCTGACGGCGGTCGATGTCTAAATCCTCGTCGAGTTGTCAAAAGTCTTTCCCCTTATGATTGGGGAACACGTGTGTCGTCCTGGTAATCGCCTGTCAATGAGAACGGGCCTCGCCTTCCGGAGAAGGCGAGGCCCAATCGGGTTTCTTGTATATCCGAGGCGAAGATCAGGTGAGTTCGTCCACCGTTGGCTGAGGCTTGGCGTGGCCGAGCTTGCTGTGCTTGACACCGTAGACGAAATAGATCACCAGGCCGATCGCCATCCAGACGACGAGTCGAATCCAGGTATCGAGGGGCAGGGTCGCCATGAGCACGAGCGACGAGATGACGCCCATCGGAGCGGTGAACCAGACGAACGGGGCCTTGAAGGGCCGCTCGACGTTCGGCTGGGTGATCCGTAGATACAGCACGCCTGCCGAGACGACGGCGAAGGCGAACAAGGTGCCGATCGAGGTCAGTTCGCCCGCGATGCTCATCGGCATCACTCCGGCGGCGATCATCACCACGGCACCTGTGATGATTGTCGTGATCCAGGGAGTGCCGAACTTGGGATGGATCTTTGAGACGACGGCGGGCAGGAGCCCGTCGCGGGCCATCGCGTAGAAGATGCGAGGCTGGCTCATGAGCATAACGAGGATGACCGAGGTCAGCCCCGCGATCGCGCCGATCTTCACGATGCCGGATAGCCAGTTCATGCCCATCGCGTCGATGGCGACGGCGACGGGGTCTGGCACATCGAGTTGCTTGTAGTTCACCACGCCGGTCATCACGATCGCGGCGAGGACATAGAGGATGGTGCAGATGACCAGCGAGCCGATGATGCCGATCGGCATGTCGCGCTGGGGGTTCTTGGCCTCTTGTGCGGTGGTGGAGACGGCATCGAAGCCAATATAGGCGAAGAAGACGAGGCCCGCCCCTCGGAAAATACCGCTCCAGCCGTAGCTGCCGAAGATCGCGTGGCCATTCGCGTCGAGCAGCGGATCGGGGATAAACTTGCCGCCCCAATTCGCCGTGTTGATGTGGCTGATCCCGAGGCAGATGAAGACGAGGACAATCGCCACCTTGATGATGACGATGACGTTGTTCACCCGCGCCGACTCCTTCACGCCGGTGACCAGCAACGCCGTGACCGCCGCAACGATAAACATCGCGGGGAGGTTGAACAGAGCGGTCACGGTCTCGAATTTGGTGAAGTCGATGGAGTTCTTGGTCAGGAGTTCTTGTACGCTCGCTAGCGCCGACCAGCCGTGTCGCATGTGGAGTTGCTGGGCGATAGCATCGGGAACGCTAATCATGACCGTTCCGGGCGATGAGATGAGCTGCGCCGGGAGATTGATGCCGAAGCCGTGGAGTACGCTCACCATATACCCTGACCAGCCGATCGCGACCGTGGTCGCGCCGACGGCGTATTCGAGGATCAGGTCCCAGCCGATCAGCCAGGCGATGAATTCCCCCATCGTTGCATATGCGTACGTATAGGCCGACCCGGCGATGGGGACGGTCGAGGCCATCTCGGCGTAGCAAAGGCCCGCAAAGGCGCAGACGATGCCGCCCAGGACGAACGAGAGCGCGATGGCCGGTCCAGCATTCTCGGCCGCCGCGTGGCCGGTGAGGACGAAGAATCCCGCGCCGATGACTGCCCCGATGCCAAGCATCGTCAGGTTAAGCGCCGAGAGCGACCTCTTGAAGCCGTGTTCATCGCTGGCCGCAGCCTCGGCTTTGAGGGCGCTGATTGATTTTCTGACCCACATATTCGCCATAATCACCTCATTGTGCGATCGTCGATGCGTTGGTTCTCGCGTCGTCCTGGCCTCTCACCCCCCGCGGGACGGACCCTGGCCCGCCCCACGGAGACAAGAATCGCTCTCCGTCACTTTCCGGCCGGAAGCTCCATGACCTCGATCTTGCGGATCGTGACCCGGCTGCCCGGGTCGTGCTGCTGGAAGGCGAAGTGGCCCGTCTTCCAGGTCTGAGCGAAGTCGTTGAACTCGTAGAGGAGCTTGCCGTCGATCGAGACGCGGATGCGGGTGACGACCTTGCCACGGAAGTTGATGTCCTGGACGTCAACCTCTTGCGTGAAGAAGGTGTCGGGCTTGGGCGGGTTGCTGTCGTTGAACAGATGAACGAAGGTGTAGATCGAGCCACTGCGGATCGGGTCGGCATGGGTGCTGTTGATCTGGCACTCGTAGCCGTTCATGAACGTGTTGCCCTTCGGGGTGCGGAAATACATCCCCGAGTTGCCCTTGTTGTTGATCTTGACCTCGGCCCGGAACTTGAAGTTCTTGTAGTCGGCCCTCGGGCTGAAAAGCATGGACTGTCCGCCCGTGCCGACGAGTTCGCCGTCGATGATTTCCCACTTGCTCGGCTGCTTCTGGTTGGGCAGTTCCAGCGACTCCCAGCCGCCCAGCGTCTTGCCGTCGAAGAGTGAGACCCAGCCCGACTTGTCGTCGTCGGCCGAGCGGGCGGCGGGAGGGGTAAAGGCGGCGAGCAGTCCCAGGGCCAGCCAGGCGGTCGGGCGTCCGAGTCGGTTCATCGTGGGCGATCCTCAAGTTGTGTCGTGCGCCATTTCGTATCTCGGGGAGAGCCCCCCGACATGGCGAATCCTAATTCAAGCGCGAGGCAAAAGCCAGAGAGCCAAGGGCGGAGGTCCGAAGGTTTACCCTCGATCCTTGGCTCTCGGCCCTTGTTCCCCGAGGGGATCAGAGCGAGCTTGTTATATGTGTTGACGGCTGCGACGAGGTTGCTGGCGACCCTGCCCTGGGCGAAGCCGATGTTCAGCGACGACCCGAGGCGGAAGAACCAGGGCTGGAACCCGCCGGTCGAGCCCGGAGTCCCCACCGCAGCGAGGCGAGACTGGAGGCTGGTACCGGTCGTTTGCGTGCCGGTCAAGAGGTCGTTGCTGATCGTCGTGCCGAGCGAGGCGGAGACGGACGCCGGCAGATTGCTCAGGGCCGAATGAATGCTCGTGTTGAGCGTCGTCAAGGCCGTGCCGACGGCCTTGTCGAAGGCGGCCCGATTGGTCCACGGGTAGTCGTCCCGGAGGGCAGCAGGATCGTCTTCACGTCGGCATTGTAGGTCTGACCGAACGTCTGGAGATCGGTCTGCACCGTCGCCGAGGTAATCGTCCCCGCCGGGGCAGGGGCGGAGGCGACTCGCTGCGTCACCGTGGAGGCCGTCTGACCGATGTCGTAGAGCGAAGCGGATCGCCGCGCGGAAGCTCGCCGAGTTCGGGGTCGGGATCGCCGCGAGTTGGCCCTGGAGGGTTGTCGTGCCCGTCCCAAGCAGTTCGCCCTGGATCTGGGTCGACAGCGTCGAGGCCGTCAAGAGGTTGCTTATGGCGGCGTCGATCGAGCTATTCAGCGTGGTCAGCGCTGTGCCAATCGCGGTGTCGAACGCCGCCCGGTTGCTCGACGGGTTGGTCATCCCCGAAGGCAGCAAGTTCGTCTGAACGTCCTTCAAATACGTCCGATCGAACTGCTCGAACGCATGCCATACGGCCTAAGCGTCGCGGACCGGCAGCGAAAAGGGACCGGCTTGGACACGAGCCGCTCAATCCGCTTAGCATGGTATCAGTCATGGATCGCGACTGGCAGGGCGGTCGGCCCTGAAATTACGTAGGATATCTCTGGGAATGAAGAGGACTTATCCCCGGGATGCGCCGAGACACTCCGAGTAGCCCGGTAGACCTGTTTGAGGGACAATAGCTCATGGCGGACGCGGTCGAGACGACGAAGCGCAACCGAGCCTGGGCGGACGCCCTGTCGCTCTACCGACGGATCGCGGGGCGTGCCCTGATCTACGAGGTCGGCTGGAAAGTCGCCACCCTCTTCCTGCTCGGACCGATGGCGACAGCACTATTAAACGCGGCGATTGCGCTGGGGTGGGACTCGGCCGTCACGAACGGGGCCTTGCTTCGCTTCGGACTCTCGCCGATGGGCCTTGCGACGCTTGTCGCCTTCGCTGGGTTGAGCCTGGCGATCCAGTTCTTCGAGCAGGCGGGACTGGTGATTCTCGCGGTCTCGGCGGCGAGGGGGAGCCGGATCTCGCTCCACGAGACGATCCGGGTCGCCGCGAGAGACCTGCCGAGGTTGGTCGCCCTCGCGATGATGCAGGTCGTGATCGCTGGTGCCTGCGTCGCGCCGTTCTTGGCACTCGCGGGGATGACGTACTCGATCCTGCTCTCGGGGAGCGACATCAACTACTTCCTCTCCGCCCGCCCGCCGCGATTCCTGGTCGCCTTGGGAATCGTCGCGGTGCTCGCGATCGGGGCAGGAGTGGTTCTGGCCTGGCTCTATGTCCGGTGGATCTTCGCAGTGCCCGCGAGCCTGTTTGAAGGCCACTCGCCCAAGTCGGCTCTGCTCGCCAGCTCGGCGATGGTGCAAGGGAGGGCACGCCGGGTCTTCGGCTCGGTCGTGCTCTGGCAGGTCGCCAAGATCGCGGCGTTCGGGGTGCTTGCCTATCTCCTCGACTTCGCCAGCGGGGCGATCATCGACGCCGTCGGCTTGCGGGTGCCTCGGATGGTTGTGCTCGGGATCGTCGCGTTCCTAATGGTGGTCGTCGGCGGGATCTTCGCCCTGGCGTCGATGGCCGAATCGATCGGATTCGCCCTGCTCGTGACGGTCCTGTATGAGACCGCGAGGCGAGAGTCGGGTGCTCCGCCCTTTCTGCCCGAGCCGTCGCTGCCTGCAGACCCCGTCGCCGTGCTCACTCGCAAGACGCGGCTGCTCTGGGCCGTTGCCATCACAGTCGCGATCGCGGCGATCACGGCGGGGCAGGCGTGGATCGTCGTGCGGAAATTCGCCGAGCGGAGACCCGTGGGCGTCACCGCGCACCGAGCCGGTCCCAGGCCCGCCCCTGAGAACAGCCTCAGCGCCCTCCGCGCGGGGATCGACGCCGAGGCAGAGTTCGCCGAGATCGACGTCCAGAAGACCCTCGACGGCAAGGTCGTCGTGCTCCACGACAAAGACCTCCGCCGCCTCGCCGGGGTCGCCCGGCCGATCCGCGAGATGACCTACGCCGAGGTCCGCACCCTCGACTTCGGCCTCCACGCCCTCCCCGAATACCACGGCGAGCCGATCGCCACACTCGACGAATTCATCGCCACGGCCAAGGGCCACATCAAGCTGAATGTCGAACTAAAATACTACGGCCACGACCCGACCCTCGCCCCCGACGTGGTCGCGATCTTGCATAAACATGACTTTGCCGATCAGGTCGTCGTCTGCTCGCTTGACCCTCTCGGCCTGACCGAAGTACGTCGGCTCGACCCAACGATCCGGCTCGGATACATCGTGTCGGCCCGGATCGGTGACATCACCCGTCTCGACGTGAACGCCCTTAGCCTCGACCACTCGATCGCCACCCCCGCCCTCATCCGCGAGGCCCACCGTCGGGGCATGCAGGTCTTCGCCTGGGACGTCGACGACCCCACCCTCGCCGTCCGCCTCATCGACCGAGGCGTCGACAACCTGATCTCCGACGACCCCGCAATGATCCTCCGCGTCGTCTCCTGGTACAACACCCTCACCGACGTCGACCTGATCCTCCTCCGCTTCCGCGACTGGCTCGGCTCGTCGACTTTTAAACGATTCGTTAAGGACGAATACCACGCGCCGATGAGCCCCTGAATCGACCAGGCGGGCCGCTCGGGCCGTTGAGCAAGGCTGTGATTTGTCGGATGGGAGGGCTTGTTGGGCGATGTTGTCTTGAAAGTGAGAGGACTTCGGCCTGGAGGACCGTCCCACTTTCTTCGGCGTGACTTCCCCATTACGATGGATGCCTCCGGACAGAGACCCGCCCTTTCATCCCCACCAACCGAGGTTTCGTCCCATGCGGTCGGCCACACCCTTCCGACGCCGTTTCCTGGTCCTCGCCGCATTTGGCCTGCTGACGACCGTCTCGGCCGCGACCGCGCAGGAGAAGAAGAACGAAAGCACGACTGACCCCGTCGCCCGCGACGAACAGGGCTGGTGGATGAAGCGTCACGAGGAGCATCTCGCTCGTGTCAAGCCCGGCAAGACCGACCTCATCTTCATCGGCGACTCGATCACCCAGGGTTGGGAAGGCGGCGGCAAGGAGACGTGGGATCGCTACTACGGACCTCGCCACGCCATCAACCTCGGCATCGGCGGCGACCGCACCCAGCACGTTCTCTGGCGGCTTGGGCACGACGAGATCAAGGGGATCAGCCCCAAGGTCGCCGTCGTCATGATCGGCACGAATAACGTCAGCTCCAACACCCCTGACGAGATCGTCGACGGTGTCACCGCGATCGTGAAGACCCTTCGCGACAAGCTCCCCAAGACCAAAGTCCTCCTGCTCGCCGTCTTCCCCCGCAGCGCCAAGCCCGACTCGCTCCGCGACCGGATCAAGTCTGTCAACGAAAAGATCCAGAAGCTTGCCGACGGAACAAACATTACCTATCTGAATATTTCAAAGTCGTTTGTTAACCCCGACGGCACCATCTCGAAGGAGATTATGCCCGACTATCTCCACCTCAGCTCCCAAGGCTACCGCCTCTGGGCCGACGCCATCGAGCCGACCCTCTGGACCCTGATGGAAGCGAAGTAAGCGGCTGGATATTCGAGGTCGTGACGTTCATCCCCGCCGATCAGCGAGCGGATGAACGTCAGGGCCGACTCGACTCACCAAGCGATTTCGCCACGGCCTTCCTCCGGAGAGAGGCGTTGAAAACGACCGCGAAAGACGCCCAGCCCGATGATCGGGCCGAAGCAGTTAGCCGTGATGAGGTCCAGCATCGGATCGAAGCCTGCCTGGATGCGCTGGACATTCTCGAAGAAGACCTCCGAGAGAATCTGTCGCGCCTCTGGGGAGCCGAAGACGAGGCCGCGGATGCACGCTCGGGCCTGGACCATGCCGAGCAAACCATGATCGTGCGTGGAGTCGCGGGCAAGAACGAAGCCGAGCGCCGGGCCCACCTGGCCATCACGCTCACCGCCGAGCGAGAGGCTGTCGAGAACGCAGATCGCCAATTGCGCTCTGCCCGTCGTGAGCAAGAAGAGTATCGGGCCACGCTGGATTTGATCCAGAAGCGGCTGAAGGGTCTTGAACTTCTTGTGACGTTGCGGCAGGTTTCTGGGGTGAGACTCCCCGACTCGGACTAACATTGATGCGGCCGATCCGGGCCGACGCGGCATTTTTCCTGGATTCGGGCTTTCTATCGGCGGACCGGGTCCGCCAAATTCGGTTGTGAGACGGCCCAGGATACCCTATGCCTGATACACCGCTACCAGCACACGTCGCCTTTCGTCATACCGGTGCGGAGTCGCTTCACGTCAACGGCCAAGGAGTGCCTTTCGACGTGCTGAGTTTCTGGCAATGGAGCGCCTCGGATCTTGTCAGCAACGTCACGCGGGGCACGCTCGCGGAGTTTATCATAGCCACCGCACTCGGCATTGATATCAACGTCATCAGACGCGACTGGGACGCCTACGATCTGACCACACCCGAGGGACTCAAAGTCGAAGTCAAGTCGGCGGCCTACGTACAGAGCTGGCATCAAACCAAGCTGTCGAACATTATGTGGCGCACGCCTCGAACACGAGCATGGGACGCTGAATCTAATCGTCAGGATGACGAGTCTAGACGACAAGCGGACGTCTATGTCCTAGCATTGCTCCATCATCAGGATAAATCGACGATCGACCCGCTGAATCTGGCGCAGTGGTATTTTTTCGTGCTTCCCTCCCTCTCGCTCGATCGCCGAACTCGCAGTCAACATTCGATCACATTGCCGTCGCTCATTACCCTTGCAGGTCCACCCGTGTCGTACGCCGAACTCTCAGCCGCCGTCGATCGCGCTGGGCAAGCGCAGCGTGAGACCGTCTAACACGGCGTTGCACCGCGACGACCTTGGCGTCAGCGAAAAGAGAGTCCGCCGAGCAATCGAGGAGACCTATTCGTGACCGACGCCACGAGATATGTGAAGATCGTTGAGTGGTCGGAGGAGGACGGCGTTTTCGTGGGCCAGTGCCCCGGTATCATCGGCCCTTCCTGCCACGGTCCTGATGAGGTGGAGGACTATCGAGAACTCTGCGAGATCGTCGCGGAGTGGGCCGAGCTCGCTCGCAGGGACGGCCGAGGCTTGACGGCGCCGACTGTCGGTACCGGAGTCGATTGAACGAGTGCGGATCAACTCTCACGAAAACAAATCCCCCGCACGTAACTTGGGGAGGTCGCCCCACAGTGCTTGTTCGTCGGCGAAGGGGTGAGCGGGGGTTTCGGGTTTGGGGCGGGACTGGAGGATCGCGAGGGCGAGGCGGAGGTCGGCGGGGGTGGTGATTTTGAGGTTCATCGGCGAACCTTCAACGATGATGACCGGGTGGCCGAGCGATTCGAGAAGCATCGCGTCGTCGGTGGGGTTGAGGTTCATCGCGGCGCGATGGGCGTAGGCGGTTGTCAGGAGGTCGCGGCGGAAGACCTGGGGTGTTTGCGCGGCGAAGAGGCTGGCGCGTGGGACGGTTTCGACAATCTGGTGATCGGGACCGACGCGTTTGAGGGTGTCGGCCACCGGGATGCCAAGGATCGCGGCCCCGTGTGCGATCGCGGCGGCGAAGACAGCGTCGACAAGCTCAGAAGTCAGGCAGGGGCGGGCGGCGTCGTGGATGGCGACGTGGTCGCAGGCAGGGTCGATTACGTCAAGGGCTCGCGCAATCGAGTCGTGCCGCTCGGTGCCGCCGTCGATGACGTTGATGTTCAAGAAAGCCACATTCGGACGGTAGCGACGCTCGAAGAGTTCGCGGTCATCTGGGGAGATCGCGACGATGATCTGGGAGACGTCGGCGCGATGGAGAAATGGGTCAACGGCGCGGAGCCAGACAGCACGGCCGTCGAGGTCGGCGTAAATCTTCTTCTGTCTGGGGTCGCCAAACCGGGTCGATCGTCCGGCGGCGGGCAGGATCACGGCGAAGTTGGCCATCGGTCGGGGTCCGGGGGGTCGTCGTCTCGTGACCGCCCGATTGTCGGGCGTTGGTGCCTACGGAGTCAACGAGCGAGTGCTGTCAGGTTGCCCCCGAAGCGTACCCTGGCCCCGGGTAATTTCACGGATAAGATGACATCAGGGCGTTCCGAGCGTCACATCTGGCCCTGGGCGACGTTGATAGCATGCAGGGTACGCTCGGCCAAGGAGTAGATGGCCGATGGAGTGTCTTGGACCGCAGTGTGCGGCGATGTTGCTGGAGTGGTTGAAGCAACAGGGCGCAGAACTGGGCTCGTCCCCGGCGACGCCGCCAGCCTCGAATTCCCCGCCAAATCGTCAGGGACTACTCTGGACCGCTCTCCCTTATCAGGAGGACGCGCCGAGCCTACGCAACCCGGCTGAATGGGCGGGTGCCGTCGAGCATCTCGAATATTCGATTTTCAGGAGATATCAGAACGGTTTGACCCGATCCGAACGCACTAGACTGGACAATACGATTGAGAACGTACTCTTCAAGATGGACCGCTATCTCGCCCGGCTCGACGGCACAGAACGCCGAGAGGCCGAGGCTGAAGTGAAGGTGGCCCGCAATGCGGTCCGAGAGGGTCGTGAGCGGGTTGACCGGCTCCGTCACCAGGGCCGAAGGGCCGAGGCGAAGCTGGCACAGTTGAGCACGCTCACCCCCGAAGGGTTCGAGGAGTTCGTCGGCGAACTGTTCGAGGCGCTGGGTTATGAGGTCGAGGTCGTTGGCGGCACGGGCGACGAAGGAGTCGATCTTCGCGTCCGTCGCAAAGGCCTGCTCGGGATCGTCCAGTGCAAATACCAGAGCCGGGGCGTAGTCGGCTCGCCCGACTTGCAGAAGTTTCTCGGCACGATCCACCACACCCGCAGTCACAAAGGTTTTTTCGTCACGACTCGCACGTTTTCCCTCGCCGCCGAGCGGTTCGTCGCTGACAATCCGATCGAGCTGATCGACGGGCCTCGCCTGGTCGAATTAGTCCGAGAGGTGATCGGCCCCGGAGCCGACCGCGAGACTGAACCGAACTGGTTCTGACGCACAATGGGGCAAGACGCGACGTAATATCAGCAAATCAACTCTCGATTGTACGTTCGGTATCCTGAGATCCTGATACGACGTGGCGCGCGAGTTGCTTATCCTCAAGTCCGGCGGACTGATCGAGACTTCTTGCCGGAATCGAATCACTAACGGTTTGATTTTTCTCCAATCATTTTGTTGCTTGACTGGGACCTGACGGCGCATTAGCCTGACGTTTGCTCGCGAGAAGAAACCGCGATGCGTCATTTACCCCAGCCAAGGAGGGTTAGGAATGGCCACTTGCAAATCGGAATCATCACTCCAAGACCTCGACCTGCCCGCTGAGTTCGAAGACCTCTCGGGCCTACTCGCGACCGACCTACGGGCGATCGTCAAGATGCTGGCTCAGCGCGCTAACGAACGGCTGCTAACGACACGTCGTGAGCACTGCACGCTCCAGCGAGAACTCTGGAATAACCTGACGGCCGCAATCAACAAAGCGGTCAAACCCCTCTCGGCTGATTGCCGCTGAACGGACGGGTCGCCCTCGATCGAGGCTCTCCGACTCGTCCTCTCTTCCCACCTACAAGCCGATATGTCGAATTGGACAACGATGTCCTCAGATTGGACCATGCGCGCCGTCACAATGAAGTGCCCGCCTGGTCCCTTCCTCGTCTAGATTCCACTCCGCAAACCCCTGATTTGGGTTTTATATTGCATCCGTCGATGCGATAGATGGCATGCACGCAGTCTCTCGCTGATGTCGGTCCTATTCGGTCCGACTCTGAGCGCGGGCGTGTTTGGCGGAAAGGACCATCTCATAAGGATGTCCGGATGAGGTCAGGGCTTCACGCTGATCGAGTTGCTGGTTGTGATTAGCATTATCGGCGTGCTGATAGGTTTTGTTGCTGCCAGCGGTCCAGGCCGCTCGGAAGGCGGCGCGGCGGTCGCAATGCCTGAGCAATCTGCGAAACGTGTCTCTTGGCTTGCAGGGGTTTCTGAACGCCACGAATTCTTATCCGAACGCGGGCACGTTTCGCGAGCCGAACGGACCGCCGCCGTGTCACGTTCCTCCGAATCCGTCCGTGATCGCAGGATGTTTTCCTGCGGTCACCGGAGTTCCATTCTGGCAGTCGTGCTACGGTTCGACGTCTGGGCCGCTCTATAGTTGGGTGGTCGACGTCCTGCCCTATCTCGACGCGCAAGACCTGGCGAACGCATGGAACAAGGATCAAGCGTACTGGTCGAGCGCCGTCGCGACGATCGGCGTGCCGAGCAATAATGCGGTCGCGTCGAAGTCGATTGGGGTGCTGACCTGTCCCGAAGACCTGACGTTACAGCC
>JANXSY010000220.1 GCA_025356435.1 Isosphaeraceae bacterium
GCGGATTGGCTGAACACGCAGTATCGGATTGTCCGCCCGATGGTGAGGATCCAGCCGAAGGAAGTTCCGCTCCAGAACGTCGTCTACACGGCATCGGTGTGAACATCCAGGGAGCAATGAGCATGATCGACACGCGAACGATGGGGCGGGACAGTGCGACGCTACGAGGTCAGGACTGGGATGGCTCGTCGTTCAGGTTCAACTCGTTGGGCGGTGCCGACTCGCTCGGTTTTGCTGGCGGCGACGCGAATCTTTATCGATATGTGGGTAACGATCCGACTAATGAAGTCGATCCGACCGGCCTCAGTGCTTGGTCGGTCATTGCAAAGCTACTTGGCAAAGAACTAGTCGAAAATGCCGCCAAAGCAACCGCCAAGGACTTGGCAGCCGAGCTGGTAGGAAAATTAGGTAAACACATTCCAACCGATGATGAAGCGAAAGCAATCATCAACGGCCTGAAAGCAGCGGGTTGGCAAGAATCGGCGTTGGCCCAGGGAACCAAGAAGGGGAAATCATTGGCGGACGGGGGCGGAATTCGTCTCAGGGACCCCGAATCAGGATGGGTACTCCGATGGTCGCCGGGCAGTACCCGCCCTGGACATGGAGCGGGTAAACCCTACTGGGTGTTTAGCTCACCGGAGACCGGCCGGACGGATTCTATCGCTGGTTGCATGATGCTGTTCCTGACAACTGGGACTTCCGGCAAGGTCTGCAACTTCTTGGTCGATCTTACCCCCGTGGGCGACGTGAAAACCATCGTAAATGATGGACCACAGGTGGTTGCGATTACTCAAGAGACCTTGGATATCGTCAGGACCGAAGCGATGCGTGAAACAGAATTAGAGATCAAACGAAGAACGGGCAACATCAATAGGTTTGCAGATCCCAATAGTCCGCCCCCTCAAGAAGGAACTCCTCCCCTCAGGGCCGGGAGCTGGAGAAATTACGGCTTTGGTTGGTAAGCATTAACCCCTTGGGTCTCAAAAATGGCAAGCGACGAACATTTTGGACAAATCGTTGGATTCTTGATTGTTAACCTCGAAAAAATGCAATTACGATCGATCGACAATTCTTTTTTTCCCGAAGAGTTGGCACTCGAGTTTGACGACTGGTATTCGGCATTGATCCCAAAATACGAGCAGGACTTGACCGCTAGACAAGCTGCATGCTTGTCCGCTCTTTATTCGTATATCGACAAAATCAGTGGAGAAGAGAACACGCCTCTGTGGACTCAGGAAGCATTTGTTGAAAGGAAGGAATGGGAGGATGTTAGATTAATCGCAAATTTGATTGTAGGGTCTTTTTCTTCATAAATTATGAAGCTTCGATATCTTTTGCCCGTTTCTGTCTGTTTAGGAGCTTTTGCCCGTCCGGACGCAGGTTGCCCCTCGGATCGACGTGGCGGTAGAGCGTCTGACGGGTGATGCTCAGTTCGGCACAGAGCACCGCCACCTTGGTATCCCGACTGGCCATCGACGCCATCGCCAACCGGAGCTTGGCGGCCGTCATGCTATAGGGTCTGCCGCCGTTTCGGCCCCGGGCCCGGGCGGCGGCCATGCCCGCTTTCGTCCGCTCGACGATCAGTTCACTCTCGAACTCCGCCAGGGCGGCGAAGATGCCGAACACCAATTTGCCGCTGGGAGATGTGGTGTCGATGCTGGCCCCGTGACCGGACAGCACCTTGAAGCCGATGCCACGTGCGGTCAGGTCATGCACGGTGTTGACCAAGTGTCGCAAGTCTCTGCCCAGGCGGTCGAGCTTCCACACCACGAGCGTATCGCCCTCACGCAATGCCTTCAGGCACGCAGAGAGGCCGGGTCGGTCATCCCGCTTGCCGGAGGCGGCGTCTTCGTAGATGTGGCTGGCATCAACCTTGGCGGCGAGCAGGGCATCGCGTTGCAGGTCGGTCACCTGACTGCCGTCCGCCTTGCTCACCCGCATGTACCCAACCAGCATTCCAATCCCCAAAAACATTAACGCATCTACCAATTTTCGCTGTCACTTAAACGGCCGGATAAGTGACACAGGGCTCTCGGGGTAGTCTACACACGAATCCTGTCACTCAATCTGTCACATTTTCTGTGTGTTGTAAACCTTCGGGCTGGATGATTGGGTGACAACTCGTCACGCCGTTCCGATCACCAGGCTTTCACGTGCCGCTTCCACCACCGGAACCGTCACCTTTTCTAGCGTGTTGATCTCCAGCACTCGACCGATCTGGGTCAGCAGGCGGTGGAGCAGCCGGAAATTCCCGCCGGTGATCCGGATGATCGCGGCGACGCTCTCCTCGTCGGCGATACCGCCCTCGGGCATGGGCGCGAGGGCGGGCCACCATCGCTCCTGGAGCAGTTGCCGCACTTCCTCCCGGGACAGGGGCTTGAACTCATGCACGAACCCGATCCGCGAATAGAGCTGCGGGTAGCGGGCGAGTTGCTTCTCAAGCCCCGGCATGCCGATCAGCACCATCCCGATGCCCCCCTGGTCGAAGATGGCGCGCATCTGCTCCAACCCGGTCATCTTCAGGCGGTCGGCCTCGTCGATCAGGATCAGGGCGGTGGGATCGGGCTGGGCACGCTCACGCCCCGATACCCTTTCGAAGATTCGCCGCCATTCATCCTGCCGACGGGCGACCTCCTCGGGAGGCACGTCGAAGCCATTCAGGCCGGTGCGGCGGTGGTACTCATACAGGACGTCGACCTCTCGATTCGCCGATTCCAGGCGGGGCTGTTCCTCGCGGCGGATTTCCTCCAGGCAGAAGCCTCGTAGCTTGTCCCGCAATCGCTCGATGTCGTTCGGCAGCCGGCCGGGAGACGTGACGACGACCGGCGGCGTGTAGAAAACGACGGTGCTTCCTTTGATCTGCTCCAGCGCGACCGTGCCGCCAGGCGAATCGGGCCGGTAGCGCTCGACCTTATCCCAGTTGGCATAGTGGCGGGCGGAGAGGGTCTTGCCGACGCCCGGCGGCCCGTAGCACAGGCCGATGTATTGATAGCGACGGCAGGCGTCGCAGAACTCCCGGAAGCGGCGGTGTTGCTTCGTCTCGATGAATCCCGCCCCGGCGAGGCTACTCATCACAAGCATACCGCTTCAGCTTTACCGGCGGGGGCACGGCCCCCGGCGAGGCTTCCTCCGGCCGCTTCTCTTCGGCATCCCACCGCTTGGCTTCGATCAGGGAATCGACCACCCTCCGGCGATCGACAAGCGTCTGGCGGAGTTCGCGGCGGCGACGATTGCGGGCGCTGACGATGTCGCGCAGGGGCACAGTCGAGCCCGCCAGTTCCTGACACACCGCCCGGCAGAGGAATCGGCCTTCGTGAAACACCCGGACCTCGGCGACGTCGTGCGGGTCGTACCGCAGCAGGACCTCCGCGCCGACGTAGGCGGCGAGCGTCGGGTCGATGTAGCGCATGCCCATGAACCGGATGCCGTCCTGATGCACCCGCCGCGTCCTGGCGACGGTCAGCAGCAACAGGTCGAGCCGCTCCAGCGAATCCGGCATCTGGGGCAGGAAGCCGCCCGCCTCCCAGCGGGCCTGCGGTGCCTGGCCGGTCGTGCTGTGTGGCGTGACCAGGTATTCCCGGATCAGGTAGTTTTCGATCTCGCCGACCAGGGCGGTTTGCGTCAGCACTGCGGCACGGTCCGTTTGTGTCCGGGAGAAGCCGGGCAGCCGCGACAGGAGCACCTGCGCGAGCGAATCGAAGAACCGCTCGA
>JANXSY010000223.1 GCA_025356435.1 Isosphaeraceae bacterium
TTCATGATGATCGCCCACGGCATCACCTCGACCGGGATGTTCTTCCTCGTCGGCGTGATCTATGAGCGGGCCCACACCCGAGACCTTAACAAGCTCGGCGGGTTGCTGAATATCATGCCGGTCTACGGGGCGATTTCGATCCTGATCTTCTTCGGGTCGATGGGTCTGCCCGGCCTCTGCGGCTTCGTGGCCGAGATCTTCGCGATCCTCGCGGCGTTCAATTACGACCCTGTGATCGGCGTGCTCGCGGCCGTCGCCGTGATCCTCACTGCGGGCTACATCCTCTGGACCATCCAGCGCATCTTCCTCGGCAAGAAGGAAGACTGGAAGGGCCTGCCCGACATGACCTTCCGCGAGCTGGTCATCGCCGCGCCGCTGGTCTTCTTCACGGTCCTGCTCGGCGTCTATCCGAATAGCCTGCTCTCGTGGATGAGCCCCTCAGTCGAGCAGACCGTCGGCAACATGGCCCGAGCCAACCTGGCCACGGGGTCAAGGCACGCGGCCATGCTCCCGCCGCCCATCATCAAGAAGTAAACCTCTTGTTCCCTCCCGGCCCGTCCGTCTCCCAAGGACGGGTCGGGCCGCATTTCGGGTGAGGCCGGGCCGATGAATCATCGTCGCGTCGCGTTGGTGACAGGCTCCGCTACCGGGATCGGCCGGGCCGTCGCCTGGCGGCTGGCCGAGCGGGGCTACGACCTCACCATCAACTACTCCCGCTCGAAGCTTGAGGCCGAGGAAACGGCGGTGGGCGTCCGGGAGCGGGGTTCAAACGTCGCCCTCGTCCAGGCCGACGTCGCCGACGACATCGCCGTCCGCGCGATGATCGAGCGCACCGTCGACGAGTTGGGCGGGCTTGACCTCCTGGTCAATAACGCCGCGACGACCTACTTCGTCCCCCACACCGACCTCGACGGCCTCACCGCGCAGGTCTGGGACGACATCCTCAACGTCAACCTCAAGGGGACGTTCTTCGCCTGTCGTGCCGCGATGCCGCACCTCAAGCGCAGGCACGGCAACATCGTGAACGTCGCCTCGGTCGCGGGGGTTGCCGGCTCGGGCTCGTCGATCGCCTATGCGGCGAGTAAGGGAGCTGTTATCACCCTCACGAAGAGTCTCGCCAAGGCGTTCGCCCCCGAAGTCCGGGTCAACGCCGTCGCTCCGGGGCCGGTCCAGACCCGCTGGCTCGCCGACCATCAAGACATGATCGATCAGGCGATGATCTCGACCCCGCTCAAGCGGCCAGCGACCGCCGACGACGTTGCCGCCGTGGTTCTCTTCCTCGCCGCCGACACCAGCCTGATGACGGGCCAGGTCCTCGTCGTCGACGGCGGGCGCACGATCTAACGTGTATCGGCTCGCGGGGTGCCTCGACTTGGGCTTGTCTGATTATCGCGTCCAGGGTACGTTCCCGCCCGTTCGAAGGCAGGCCCGGCCGTTCGCGACTCTTCAAGGACGGAGGTCGCCGGTCCGATCGCCCGCCCCGCCTCGATCTTAGGAGCCGGATCGCATGCAAGGCAGGTCATGGATGGCCGCTTTGACGCTCACCGCCGCGACCACTCTCGCCCTCGTCGGCGAGAATCGCGAGGTCCGCGCCGACGACTCCGCAGTCGTCAACAAGATCACGCTCACCCTCAAGATCACCGGCCTCAGCAACGACGGTTGCGAGGTCGAGATCAAGCCCGGTCACGCGGGCTGTGAATTCAAGTCGATCACCCAGAAGCTCGACCGCTCGGGCCAGATCGACTTCAAGCCCTTCGAGGTCATCTCGACAAGCCCTGACCACGACTGCCTCTTCTCGATCACCGTCAAGGAAGCGGGCCAGCCGCCCAAGACGATCAAGCGTGGTCTCGTTCTGGTCAGCCCCACCCCCGGTGCGAAGGCTGTCCCCGCCCAGAACTTCAGTTGCCTGCTCCGCTCCCCCTCGCTCGCCGCGAAAGACGACACGAGCAAGACGGTCCGTTGACGACTTGCCCCCAATACCTCGAATCGATCAAGATCGACCGAGGTGTGCGTTACGTCGAACTCGATCGAACCACGTCCGCGCGAATTGGACTTGGTCCTCAAGTAATCCCATGAGACGGCTGGCTTTTGCTCTCCGACCCGTCCTTCGACGGCACCAGGTTCCGTGGCGTCGTCGATAACGAACCGGTGGACGTGAAGAACGTCAAGCTCTCAGCGGCAATACGCTTCGCGCCTTATATGCACGAGTACCCGCCGCAGTGAAGAGAGAATTCCTGTCGCATCTGTTCTTCAAGATGGAATGAATTGTCTGACCTTTTGCTCCAACAGACTCCGGTCCGTGTCCGGGTTCCCCTTGAGCATAGCCATTGGGACAGCGATCAGAAGTAGACCTGCGCCCGGACCCAGAAGAGGTCGCTGGTTAGCTGATATTTGCCTGGGGCATAGATAACGGGCTGGCCGAACGTGGAGTGTTGCCAGTCGAAGTAGAGTTTGACATACTCGTTCAAGTACCAGTTGACGCCGACATCAGTCATGCGGGCCTGGTTGGACCACTGGTTGGGGTCGGCGAGACCGGCGGTGAAGACCTGGCTGCCGAGGGTGAGCTGGCTATAGCGGGCCTGAAGCTCGACTGCGCCGAGACCGAACTTGCCGGAGCGGAGATTGAACGCCTTCTTCGGCTTCACCTGACTGCGGCGGTCGACTTCTTCGCCCGTGAGGAAATAGCCGGCGGCGACGTAATAGCCGTTGATCGGAATGTGGAATCGCGCGGGGTTGCTGCCGACGCTGTAGTCGGTGTAGCCGCCCTGCCACTCGCCGATCACTGAGAGGCTCTTGTAGAAGTAAGAGGAGTGGAGCGAGAGCAACTCGCGGCTGCCGCTCTCCGTCACGCCGTTATTAAAGGTGAACCAGGCCGGGGCAACGTTCGCGAGGTTGACGTTGGTCGACTGGCTGACCGAGGTGCGGAGCGCCTGAGGAATGACCGTGCTACTCTCCTGACCGTAGTCAATCGAGCCGCCGATGTTGAGGTAGCGGAGAAACTTCCAGTCCTCGTTCTTGAGGAACGGCTTGGCGTTGACATAGCCGATCACGTCTTTATCGTTGCCAAGGTTGATCTGGGTGTTCCGCGAGCCGTCGAACGCACCGACGGCGTAGTCGATCCGCTTCTCGAAGAGTTGGCCCCAAATCATCGCCCCCAGCTCGCGGTTCAGGCCGAAGTTGGTGCCGTAGAGCGACCGCTCGGGCTGGAGCAAGTCCACGTTCGAGATCCCGTAGTATTCATATAAGAACGGGGCTTTATAGCGGCCGAACTTGATCATGAATCGGTCGTCAACGTGGATGTTGAGGAAGGCGTTGAGGAGGTTGATCGCGCCATAGGCGGCCTCGACCGACCCCTCGTATTCAAGCAGCTTGGTAAGACGTCCGCTGAAGATGATTCGTTCTCGAGGCGAATAGAAGCCGCTGCCGGAGGGCTTCATGCCGCCTTGCTGATAGCCTCGGTATTCTACCTGTGTCTGGTTGTGGATCTGAAGTTGATATTCGCCATCGTCGGATTCGAGCAGCCAGCCGGGACCGAGCGAGACGTTCGCGCGGATCTTCGACGGGCCGGGCTTGTCGATTCGCGGCTCGGTCTGAGCCGGGTTGTCGCGAGCGCCCGCACCACCTTCGCTCGACCGGTCGCTCCGAGGCGGCTGGCCGTCACCGGTCGATGTTCCGACGCGAGAGGCGGTCTGGGCCGGATTGTCTCTGGCCCCCGCGCCCCCTTCGTCCGATCGGTCGCTGCGTGGCGGCTGGCCGCCGACCGAGGGGGCAGGGGCCGTCCCGCCGGCCATCAACTCAACCTGTCGCGAGAGGGCCTTGTTCTGATCGATGAGCTGCTGGATCATCGCCCGCTGCTCGCGGATCGACTCGTCCTGCTTGCGTAACCGCTCCTCGACGGCCGGGTCGGCGACCGTCGCGGGCGGGCTGGGCGAAGGAGTCGGTGGGGCCTGACCACGAGCGGGCGTGAGCCACGCCAACGTGGTGGCAACGACGATCACCCAGCCAATTTGTCGCGAACGGTCACTCAGAGCCACGCGGATTCCCTTCCTGAAAGCCCTGACCCAAAAAACAACGACGTCCAGGGCCGGGGTTATAGTGTCCTTTTCATCGTCGCGACCTCTTCCGGATCTTCATTATTTCAGGAAGAACCGGCAGAGTCTTATCTGGTATCGTGACCGCATCACATCGCCAAGCGAGAGGCAACTCAGTCCTCACAAAATTCTTTTCGGAATCGCGGGACGAGCCTGACCAAAATTCAGATGGTGTTTGTGATCGATGTCATAACACCACCTCGAAGCAAGGGCCACCGCGATGACCAGCCAGGCACGCATCGACGCCAACAAACTCAACGCCCAGAAGTCCACCGGACCCAAGACCAAAGAGG
>JANXSY010000261.1 GCA_025356435.1 Isosphaeraceae bacterium
CCCGCACGCCGGCCGACGTCGTCCTCAAGGGTGGGACGCTCATTGACGGCACCGGAGCGCCTGGACGTATCGCCGACGTGGCGATCAAGGGCGATCGGATCGTCGCTGTCGGATCGTTGGCGATCGATCCGAAGGCCCGCGTCGTCGATGCGACGGGGATGATCGTCGCGCCGGGGTTCATTGATTTACACACGCATTCTGATGCGACGATACTTATCGAAGAGACCCGCGACAATCGCAACTTCCAGGCGCAAGGGGTCACGACGATCGTCACCGGCAACTGCGGCGGCGGGACGCTCGACGTAGGCAAGTATTTCGACGCGATCGAGAGGCACGGCGCGGGGGCAAACGTCATTCACCTGATCCCGCACGGCAACGTCCGCGAGGCCGTGATGGGACGGGGCGAGGGCAGGGCCAACGCGACCCAGCTTCGCGCGATGAAGCTGCTTGTCGATAAGGGAATGACGGCCGGGGCCTGGGGGATGTCGTCGGGCCTTATTTATGTCCCGAGCCGGTATGCCGACGTTCGCGAGCTGACCGAGCTTGCAAAGGTCGTCGCCTCTCACGGCGGGTTCTACGCGAGCCATATCCGCGACGAGGGCCGGGGCCTGCTCGCCTCGGTCGACGAGACACTGGCGATCGGCCGCGACGCGGGCTTGCCCGTGCATATCTCCCACCTCAAGGCTAACGGCCGTTCCAACTGGGGGACCACGAAGGACGCTTGCGCCCGGATCGAGGAGGCCCGCAAGGCGGGCGGGCGGGTCACGGCGGACCAGTATCCCTATGTCGCATCGAGCACCCGACTCGCGGCGATGGTCGTGCCCCACTGGGCCTCGCAAGGCAATGCCGCCGAATTCGCGCGGATCGCCGACAACCCTGCGAGCGGTCCCCGGCTCCGCCAGGCCATCAAGGAGGAACTCGACGACCACGACGGCGGGGCGTCGGTGCGGATCGCCCGCTATCCGAAAGATCCAGACATCGTTGGCCTCGACCTGGTCGCAATCGCCAAGCGTCGTGGCGTGACAGCCGTCGACGTCGTCCTCGACATCGAGCGCAACGGCGGGGCTCAGGCGATCAGCTTCGGCATGAGCGAGGACGACGTTCGCCAGGTGATGACCCGAGACTACGTCGCGACCGCCTCCGACGCCTCGGCCCACCGCTCGGGAGGCGGAGACAAGCCCCATCCCCGCGCCTATGGCACCTTTCCCCGCAAGGTCCGCTACGCCATCGATCAAAAGGTCATCACACTCGAACACGCCATCCGGTCTTGCACCGGCTTGCCCGCGATCATCCTCGGCCTCCCCGATCGCGGCACGATCCGAGCCGGTGCGTTCGCCGATCTCGTCGTCTTCGACCCCCGCACCTTCCGAGACATCGCAACGTTCGACGACACAACCCGGCTCGCGACGGGAGTCAAACACCTCTTCATCAACGGCAAGGCCACGATCGCCGACGGAAAATTCGTCGCCAAGGTCCGGCCGGGCCGCGTCCTTCGACTCGACAAAGACGGCCCCGCGCAGACAATCCTCAAAGTCGGGCGAATCTGGACCGGAGACTCCGCGAATCTCTGGGCCGAAGACGTCGCGATCCGGACAGGGGAGATCGTCGCGATCGGGTCGCATGCCGATGTCGAACGCTATCGAAGCCAGAAGACCCGCGTCATCAATCGGCCGCCCGGCTTCGCAATGCCGGGGCTGGAAGAAAACTTGCGGGTCTTCACCTCAGGCGAGGTGCCTGCGGCGTTTGCTGAAGAGAAAGTAGGTGTCTTGAAAATTGGTATCAAGGGGGGATATCACAATCGTCGATCGCGACCTCTTGAGGATTAAGGCGATCGAGGTGTTGCGGACGAGAGTGCTCACGACAGTCGTCGACGGGGAGGTCGTCTACGAAGCGGTCATCGGACCATGATCCGATCTCATCGAAGATCGCCCAAGTCGTTTCGACAGGCCGAAGTTCGAGGTCTCACTCGAAAAGTCTGCGCCGAAGATCGTCGACTATGGCGTTAGCCTGCAAGGACCGGCTCCCACCGGGGGCGATCACGGTTCATCCCTCTCGGGGCAAGTGATCCCGGCGGCAATCCGATGGCCGAGATACTCGTCCCTTGACATCCGGTCGGCGTTCGGCGACCCCGATAAGTCGGGCCTCAAGGCGACAATGAGGCCCGGAGAGAATGAAATCTCAGATTTCAAACTGAAGTGACCGGTCCCGGCCTCAAGACGGCGGCGGACAGGTGAGGAATGACTGTTCCATCTCGCGGTCTCGCATGAACTCGCGGTCGGACTTTCCCACTTCATAACGGTAGATGCTGATCGCGCCAACCCTCTCACCGGCGACAGGCTCATAATCGAGCCAGCGTATTTCGGCCTTGTGGCAGACCTCCTCGACGTGCTCGGGGCAGGCGAACCCGTAGGTCTTGAGTTCCGAGAACCGCGCGTCGTTCCAGTGGGCGGCAATCTTGTGAGTCGCGGGCTCGCCGCAGTCGGCGATTTCACAGCGGACGCTCGTCTTGTCCATCGCGAATGGGCTCCGTTGGCTTGAGACCGGACGAACAGACCCCCACCCCCTCGGTGAAGGGGCGGGGGACATTTAACGTCAGTGGGGGCTTTCCCTATCGGCTGTGGGGCGTGGGCTCACTTACCGACGGGGACGTTCTCGTAAGCCTTGACCGAGCTCGGCCTGCGGAGGTCGTCACTCATCGAGTTAAGGATCTGCTGGCCCGCGAGTTCAACCGCGCGGACGTCTTCGTTGACATAGCCAAGGACGCCCATTTCAGAGACGTCGATGCCGTCGATCTCGGCCTTCGCGGAGGTCCGGTTGCCGATTGTCTTACCGACGATGAAGAAGAACAAAAGAGCCGTGGGGAAGACGAAGAGGATGTTGGTTCCAACGCCGAACATCTGGGCGATGAGCTGGCCCACGCCGCCGCCGTAGAAGAGGCCCTTCGGGGCCGCGGTGATGCCGTTGAGGCCGCCGCCGTATTCGCCGTTCGCGAAGAGGCCGATGCAGATGCAGCCGAAGGCACCACAGACTCCGTGGACGCTGACTGCGCCGACGGGGTCGTCAACTTTGAGCCCCTTCTCAACGAAGAGAACGCTCCAGACGACCAGGACGCCCGCGATCCCGCCGATGATCACCGACACGATCGGCGTGACGAACGCACAGGGGGCCGTGATCGCCACGAGGCCGGCGAGCAGGCCGTTGCACGCCATCGTGGGGTCGGGCTTGCCAAAGACCAGCCACATGTAGAGCAGCGAGGTCAAGCATCCAGCACCGCTGGCGAGCATGGTACAGACGGCGATCGAGCCGAGCCGGCCGTCGAGGGCCGAGAGCGTACTGCCCGCGTTGAAGCCGAACCAGCCGAAGGCAAGGATCAAGGTACCGAGCACGACCATCGGGATGTTGCTCGCCGGGATCGCGTTGGCCGAGCCGTCTTTGTTGAACTTGCCGATACGCGGGCCGATGATGAGCGCCCCAGCGAGAGCTGTGACTCCACCCGTCATGTGGACAACGCTCGACCCGGCGAAGTCGATGTGGCCGTTGCCGAAGCCGAACATCACGCCGAGGTCGGCGAGGAAGCCGCCGCCCCAGACGAACGAGGCGTAGACCGGGTAGAGGATCATCGACATGAAGAAGCCGTAGATCATGAACGACGAGAACTTCCAGCGCTCGGCCAAGGCTCCCGTGGGGATCGTGGCTGCGGTGTCCATGAACACCATCTGGAACAAGAACAGCACGAGCACGCTCGCGTCGTTCGAGTCTCCCGCGAGGAAAAAGCCCTTAAGCCCGAACATCTCGAACGGCTTGCCGCCGATCTGGAACGGGGTAAACGCCTGGGTGAGGATCGCCGGGCCATCATAGTAGGCGATAGCCCCGTAGTTCCCGAAACCGAAGGCGAACCCGCAGACCCAGAAACCAATGAGGCCGGTCGCGTAGATCACGAAGTTCATCGCCATTGTGTGCGCGACGTTCTTCGAACGCGTCAAACCAGTCTCGACTAGCGCGAAACCGGCCTGCATGAAGAAGACGAGGAACCCGGCGAAGAGGGTCCAGACCATGTTGATCGAGATCTTCAGCAGCTTCACGTCTTGCGTGAGGCTGCCGGTCGTCACCTTGTCGCCTTCTTTCGTGAGCAGGCCCGACGTCGTGCCGCCGGTGTAGCTCGCCCCGGTCGAGTCGGGCTTGGTCGGCGTGGCCGTCATGTCGGGCGCGATCGCCGCGGCGGCCGGGGCCACGGGAGCGGCGACAGCGGTAGTCGAGGCCGGTGTCGGCACATCCGCCTTGGGATCATCGGGAGCAAGCCCCGGCACGGTGCATAGGATGGCGATCACGCCCATCAGCTTGAAAGCGGCGATCAATTTCCCGGAACGGTGCCATGGGCGATCCTTCGCCTGGTCGCCCTGCGGGGGCCGCTTCCGTGTGAACGTCTCTGCCAGTCCTCGGAGCCCGGTGAGTCTCATAAGCGGTCGCCTTGAGTGAGAGATTGGTGTTGCGCATCGACCTTTTCGGTCTGGAACCACGTCAGCGCCGAGACGTTCGATGACCCGCGTCTGCGGGTGTGGCGTAATGTGCCGCGTGCCACCACCTATCGGAGACTTGGCCGACAGGATGAAAAGAGTGGCGAACGACGTCTTAGTTCGCCCGCGAACCAGCCGAGGTGGTCACTGTTTAAGAAACTTGCATACCGCACGATCGAAAAAAACTTAGACTTCCACAATTTCGTTTTAAGTGCAATGAATTGAGTGATTTAGGGAATCAGGCATATTGCAACGTATTTCGAGAATTTTCGAGCGTGCCCAAAAACAAGGCAGTTTCTGATAGAAGTCGCGCAGCATTCGTTGTCTTGGCGTGTCGCGAGACAACGCACCGAATTGGCCGCGGTTGGACCAGCAGGGTGAGACGTATTGTCGTTAAGGGTGGGTTAGCCAAACAGCCCGGCCGGGGCCGTGCCGAGGTGATCGTCGGCTCGGCGGTCGAGCCGGACTGCCCGTCATACTCGCCGTCGATCCCATCGGCGAAGGAGAGGATGGAGGGATCGCCGCCCTTGACGAAGGTAAGGCCCGAGAGTCCGTCGGTCCGCCGAACGTGCTCAAGCCGAGGAGGCGAGCACGAAACTCCAGGACTGATCGAGCATATCCCCGGCGCGCTCGAGAAGTCCTGGCGGAGACGTTGTCATGACATTTCGCGATTGACCGTCACGCGGCGTCTGTCACGCGCTTGACCACAAGGGTCGCGTAGGCACCCTTCGGCAATTCGAACCGGAGGGTGACTTTCTTCCGGCCGGGATAGAGGTCGTCGGCGGCGAGTTCGTGTGAGGGATTGCTGGGGAGGAAGAGCGCGGGCCGTTCCCCCTTCGAGAAGAAGACATCCTTAAGACCCTTCACACGAAGGTCTTCCCACGCCAGTCCCATCTCGGCGACGACCGCGAGCGAGAGGTCACGGATCGGGCCTTCGGGGGGCAGAGGGGTGCGTGAGGCGGGCAGGGGGAGGCGCACGCCGGAGAGGAACTGCGCCTGTTCGGGCGAGAGGTGGCGGTGGATCGGCAGGGGAGCGACCTTGAAGTCAAGGGTCACGCGCTGGTCGGGGCGGGTCTCGGTCTCGATCAGTCGGGCGAGCATCAGGTTCCAGAGATGGCTCTGGAAGGCTGAGAAATAGAGCGAACGCAGCTCACGCTTGATCCGCGCAAACGCCCCCTTGAAGTCGGTCGGATGGTCGACGAGATATGTCACCAGGCTCCTCGCGTGCGAGCGCTCGAGGCGATCCTTGGCAGCGACCCAGTCTCCCCAGCATTCGCGGAGGATCGTCTTCTCGACGCGAGTGTCGGGCCGGTCCATCGGGGTCGCCTCTGCGACGGCGAGGCGGAAGGCTTGCTCGTGATCACCGAGCAGCCAGGCGTGGCCGATGAAACCGCCTTCGAACCCCACCGAGCCGAACCGTTGGTCGTCGAAATAGTTCGGCAGGCCGTCGTCCGGCACCTCCATCAGCGCGGTCAAGGCCTTCTCGGCGGCCTCTTTCGAGAGGTCACGCAGCGTGACGACGAACCGATTCCCCCGGAAACCGTCCGGCCCGTAGGCGTGCGACAGCCGGCCGATCGGCGTCAATTCGAAGCTCGTCTCGCGCAGCCCCTGATTCGGCCCCTCGGCAATGGTGAGATATTGCACCGTGACGGCGTGCCGATCCTTCAGCCCGCCATAAGCGATCTGATGCCCCGCGAGGTTCCACCGCCGTCGGATCGCCTCGATCGCCTCGATCGTGCCAATCCCTCGCTTGGTGAGGCGGTAAAACCCGTACCGGCCGCGATCGTCGACGCGGACGATCGGTAACTCCTCAACCTGGAAGTCCTCGGGCTGTCGCTTGAGCTTCATCGCCGGTGCCGGGTCCGATCGTGCGGTGGGAGACGGAGAAAATGGGATGACCCAAGGTCATGGTCGTGATGCAGTCGGCCGCGCTGTAGGCCCATGTCGTATGGTTGCCCACCAGGTCGGCTGCCAATCTGGAGTGTGGCTTCGTTTTGGTGGGGAATTGGTGACGGGAGAAGTGGATGTCCGATAAAGCAGATTTCGCCTTCGACGAGGGGAAAAACGTCTCTGACAACTCACGTTATTCAGAGCCTCCGCTCCCCACTCCTCCCTGATCTGCGGTGCCGCCTGTTCACAAATCGAAGAGGGCGCAGCAGTTCAAGGGATTCCATCATACCAATCATTGACACTGTTTCGGCAAGAATTTTTACAGACTCATGATGGATTCCGGGGTGGTGGCCGGCTCGGTCTGAAAAGGCAACATTTTGGACCAAGAAGAACATCCAAAGATACTCGACATAAATCATGCGGCGCAAATCGTTTAGGACAAGCAATTACGGGTGAGGTGGAGTGATCACTCCGTCGCATCAAGAACTCGACGGGGCAGGACGAACCCAATACCATGAAAATCATCAGGAGCCAAGCTTGAATGGATTACTGTACCTCATCCGTGACGTCTAAGTCATTGGCGGCCACTCTCTGCTTGATGACGCGACAGAGTTCGCCGAGGTTCACGGGCTTGAGGAAGACCTCGGAGACGCCGTAGTTAAGGGCGTCATCGGTGTCGACGCTCCAGCCGGTAATGAGCGCGATCCAGATGGCGGGCGAGATCTCTCGGGCGCGGCGGGCGACCTCGTAACCATCGATGTCGGGGAGGCTGAGGTCGGTGAGAAGCGCGCGGAACGGAGGACCGGCCTGGAGGGCGGCGATCGCGGCGGTGCCATCGACCGCTTCAGTCACATCAAGCCCGATGATGTTCAGATACTTTGCCATGGCCGCGCGGGCCTCCTGGTGGTCATCGACCAAGAGGACGCGCAAAGAACGGCTCGCGGGAGTGGCGGAGGGGATCATGACGAATTCATCCTCCTTTGAGTACGGCATGGGCGCCGTTCAAGCCGGGGTCGCGGCCTTCCATTCGACGTTCGACAGTTCGGCGAGGGCGAGCAAGAGGGCCTGCGTCCCCTTGCGAGCGTATCCCTGCGCCGCCACGGCCCGATAGAGCTGCTCGGCGAGCGCCAGGCCGGGCAGGGCGAGGTTCATCGCGCGGGCCTCGGCGAGGGCGATTCCCATGTCCTTGAGGAAGTGCTCGACGAAGAATCCCGGCTCGAAGTTGCCGGCGATCATCCTCGGCCCGAGGTTGTTCAGGCACCACGAGCCCGCCGCTCCACTGCCGACCGACTGGAGCACCGTCGGCAGGTCGAGGCCCGCCTTGTATCCGTAGAGGAGGGCC
Source organism: Isosphaeraceae bacterium (assembly GCA_025356435.1). Classification (GTDB taxonomy): domain Bacteria; phylum Planctomycetota; class Planctomycetia; order Isosphaerales; family Isosphaeraceae; genus CAMFLR01. The sequence goes on from JANXSY010000261.1 coordinate 7,747, forward strand.
TCGCAGACCCCGATCATATTCGTGGCGATCAGGATCTGGTTGACCATCTTCGTATGCTGACCGGCCCCGGGCCCGCCCTGGTGGACGATCGTCTTGCCCATCGCGGCGAAGAGAGGGTTGAGCGCCTCGACGACCGCCGGATCTCCGCCGATCATGATCGACAGCCGCGCCTCTTTTGCGCCCACGTCGCCTCCCGAAACGGGCGCGTCAACCGCGTCGACCCCTTTCGCCCTGGCAGCGGCATAGATCTCGACCGCGAGCGCAGGGTCGCTGGTCGTCATGTCGACGACAACGCTTCCCGCCTTCGCACCGGCCAGAATACCCTCGGGGCCGAGAGTCACGGCCCGGACGTCGCTGGGGTAGCCGACGATCGTGAAGACCACGTCGGACGCCTCGGCCACCGCCTTCGGGCTGTCGGCCGCTTTCGCCCCCTTGGCGAGGAGCGGGGCCAGCTTCGCGCTCGAGCGATTGAAGACGGTCGCCTCATATCCGGCCGCGATCAGGTGCCCGCACATCGACGCGCCCATCACCCCTGTGCCGATCCAGCCGATCTTCGTCTCACCCGGCGCGAACTTGCGTGACATCAACGACATTCCCTTCATGATCCGGCGATGCGAACAATACCGACCCATCATCATCGAGTATCCTCGCGGCAGTGGTCAACCCCGTCGGCACTCCTCCACCCGACGTGATCTCTTGTTAGAGTGAGAGAGACACATGACCTTATCTTGTCGGGAGTCTCCCGGATGAAACCCGTCTCGCGACCCTCAGCACGAAAGCCCTGATCTTCGTCGGCCTCGCGACCGGGCCGAGCTTCGCCCAGACGGGCGTCACAGAGACGACGGTCGAGGCCCACGTCGCACAATCTAGCCTGATCGTCCGGGCGACGGTCCAGGACGTGAAAATTGAGTCGATCGACCCTATTGCCACATGAGGATGGAAGCGGACGGTCGTCGATGGACCCGGACCGGACCCCCACGCCGTCAGGGACTCCATCCCCACCCGAGCGCCCGAGATCGATCCGAGGCGATGCTGCCACCCGGCGACTTCCCGTTCGTGAGTCATCTGATCCCGGTCCCTCGCGAGATCATCGCGCGTTCGGGCTCGGTCGGCGACTTCAATCGCGTCGTGGTACCTATTGACCCTGTCCGCGAGCGGAACGCCAAATACCGCCAGTATGACATCGATCAACTCTGCGCCGAGGGGGCGAAGGTCCTCCGCCTGTTCCTGTCGCGGATGCGAGAGGAGTTCGGGGGGGGGGGGACCCGGAGTTGACCGAGTGCCAGGTGCATACGGCGATCGCGGCGATGATCCCTTACTGGTGGCTGGAGCAACGACCGTCGAGGAAGTTGTTGGAACGAACGGCGGCGGAGATCAATCGGACGTAGAGGAGAAACGCGGCGGCTTGCAAGAGCCACACCAAGACGACGCGTAAGAAGCTGCGAGCGTCATGCATCAAACGCACCGAAGTCTCCCGATGCACCTGGTGAAAGACTTAGCGATTAAGTAAGACATATAGATGTTGCCAATTTGAGTCACGCGATAAATTTGACGAGGTTGCGACCGGAATGGGGGGAAGAAGCCGCTTGGAACCAGGTCGCCTCCGCGTTGACCCCGGTCCCAGGCGTGTTACGATGTGAGACCGATGCGGGATGAGGAGTTACGACGAAACGTCCAACGAGGAGCCTGTCCACCATGCGTGGAATCAAGCCGAGCCTGGCCCTGGCGACTTTGGGGGTGATCGGCCTGGCGTTGGCGGCGAGTGCCGTCGTCGACCGATCTGCCAATCAGATGGCGGCCTCGGCAAACCGGTTCCTCGACGCGCTCGACGACGAGGCCAAGAGCCGCGCCGTGTTCGCGTTCGACAGCCCCGAACGAGTGAACTGGCACTTCATCCCCCGTCCTCGCAAGGGGCTGCCGGTCAAGGACATGAACTCCGCGCAGCGGGCCTTGGCGTTCGGGCTTCTCCAGAGCGGCCTCGGCTCGTCGGGCTTCCTCAAAGCCACCACCATCATGAGCCTCGAACAGGTGCTCAAGGAGCTGGAGAAGGGCTCCGGAGCGGTCCGCGACCCCGAGCTGTATTTCGTCTCGATCTTCGGCCAGCCGTCCGACAAGGGCCAGTGGGGCTGGCGGGTCGAAGGACATCACCTGTCGCTCAACTTCGTCGTCAACAACGGCAAGATCGTCTCGGCCACCCCCGCGTTCTTCGGCTCAAACCCCGCCGAGATCCGCACCGGCCCGCGTAAGGGCCTTCGGACCCTCGCCGATATCGAGGACCGTGCCCTCCGATTGCTCCAGGCCCTCGACGACGGTCAGAAGAAGATCGCCGTCGTCGCGGATAAGGCCCCGCCCGAGGTTCGGTCGGCCCACGAGCCCCAGCCACCCGCCGAGGCCCCCGAGGGGATCGCGTTCGCCCAGTTGAATGACACCCAGAAGCCCATGCTTCGCGCCTTGATCGAGTCCTATGCCGGTGACATGACGGCCGAGGTCGGCCAGGCGTGGCTCGACGAGATCGAGAAGGCCGGAGTTGATACGATCAAGTTCGCCTGGGCCGGTCCTGGCGAGCGTTCCCAGCCCCACCACTATCGCGTGCAGGGGCCGACGTTCCTGATCGAGTTCAACAACACCCAGAACGGTGCCAACCACGTCCACAGCTTCTGGCGGAACCGGCTCGGCGACTTCGGCGTCCCGCTCGCGGCCAAGTGAGAGATCGGAGCGTTGCAGATGCCCGTCAGCCGAATCGACCCCGTCGCCTTCAAGGCCCGCCTCGACGCGGGCGAACCGCTCGTCGTCCTCGATGTCCGCGAAGTCTTTGAACGTGACATTGCCACCATCCCCTTGCCCGCCACGGCCGTCGAACTGACGATCCCAATGGGCGAGATCCACGCCCGCTACGATGAACTCATCGCGCTCGCCGACGGCCGTGCGGTAGTCGTCTATTGCCATCACGGCCAGCGCTCGATGGTCGCCGCCCGCTGGCTCGACGCGCGCGGCATCCCCGGCCTGCTCAACCTCGACGGCGGCATCGACGTCTGGACCGCGCGCGTCGACCCCACCACCCCTCACTACTGATCGACCGAACGGGAGTCACGATGAAGCCGCTGCTGATCGTCCTCGGATATTCTCCGCCGTCCTGATCGTTACCCAACTCGTGATGGGCCTCTTGATCGTCAACGGTGCCGACATGAAGCTAAAGGCTCAAGATGGATTCCGGGGTGGTGCCAACAAGAGGCTGATTAGTGACCCTAAAAGCCTCTTGCCACGAGCCCGAATGTTGTGAACGAACTCGAAGAAGCCCAGGTACAGCGGCAGGCTCTCCTGCGGGATCCCTCGG
>JANXSY010000004.1 GCA_025356435.1 Isosphaeraceae bacterium
CAAAGTGGCGGGCTGAACTACGAACGAGGAACTCCAGATGGGCCGAGACCTCGCCATCGACCTGCGCGGCGTGGCCAAGGATTACTATCGCGAGAAGCTGACGATCCCCGTGCTCGAGGAGCTCAACCTCACCGTGTACGAGGGAGAGTTCCTCGCGCTGATGGGGCCTTCCGGCTCGGGCAAGACGACTCTCCTGAACCTGATCGCGGGCCTCGACCGCCCGAGCTCGGGCCAGGTGATCGTCCACGGCCAAGACCTCGGCCAGATGAGCGAGGGCGAGATCACGCGGTGGCGTTCGCGCAACGTGGGGTTCATCTTCCAGCTTTATAACCTCATCCCCGTGCTCACCGCCGCCGAGAACATCGAGATGCCCCTGCTGCTCACGAGCCTCTCGAAGCGGCAGAGGCGCGAGAACGTGCGGACGGCCCTGCGCGTCGTGGGCTTGGATGGCCGCGAGGACCATTACCCGCGGCAGCTTTCGGGCGGCCAGGAGCAGCGGGTCGCGATCGCGCGCGCCATCGTGACGGACCCCTACCTGCTCGTCGCCGACGAGCCGACCGGCGACCTCGACCGCAAGAGCGCCGAGGAGATCCTGAACCTGATGGAGCAACTGCACACCGAGTTCCAGAAGACGATCGTGATGGTCACGCACGACCCGCAATCGGCCAAGCGCGCCTCGCGCCTGCTGCAGCTCGACAAGGGTCAACTCGTGGGTGACATGGCTCAAGCTCGGGAGGTCGCGTCGTGAAGTACCTCGGTTACATCTTCCGCAACATCGGCCGCAACCCGATCCGCACGTCGCTGACCGTGGCGTCGATCTCGATCTGCCTGTTCCTGACGATGATCTTGCTCTCGTTCGTCATGGTGAACGGCGAGGTCGCCAGGTCGCTGTCCAAGTACAACCGCCTGATCACGATGAGCTCGCAAGGCTTCATGCAGGCCGTGCCGATCGCGAACGTCGCCGAGGTCGGCCGGATCGAGGGCGTCGCGACCGTCGGCGAGCTGACGCCCGAGGACACGGAGTTCAAGGACAGGAAGGCCGTGACGCCGTTCTCCTGGTACGGCGGCAAATATAAGGAAGACTCGATGCCCGGGGCGCAGTTCGGCGTCGACGGCGACACGATCTTCGCCATCATGACCGAGATGAAGATCCCGCCCGACCAGATCGAGGCCTTTCGCAAGGATAAGAGCGGCTGCATCATCGGCAAGAAGATCGCCGCCGACAAGAACGTCAAGGTCGGCGACCCTTATCCGCTGAAGTCCACCATTTATGAGTACAACCTGGACCTCACGGTGCGGGGCATCTACGACGCGCCCGAGAATCGCGACAACCGAGGGTGCTGGTTCCACTGGGAATATCTCAACGAAGGCTTGAAGAAGAACTTCCAGGGGCGACGGGCGAACAACGCCGGGACGATCTACTTCAAGGCCAAGGACGGGTCGCAGATGCCCGCCCTGTGCAAGAAGGTCGATGACACGTTCCGCAACAGCTCGACCGCGACGAAGACGCAGACCGACGAGCAGTTCGCGAAGATGTTCGCGGAGATGATCGGCGACCTCCAGACGCTGATCGTCGGCGTGGGGCTGGCCGTCGTCGTCTCGCTGTTCTGCGTCTGCGCGGTGGCGATGTCGATGTCGATGCGCGAGCGGACGACCGAGATCGCCGTCCTCAAGGCGATCGGGTTCGGGCGGGGGCTCGTGCTCATGTTGGTGCTGGTCGAGGCCACGATCGTCGCCAGCCTCGGCGGCCTGATCGGGGCGATCGGCACGAAGTTGTTCTTCGACCAGTACGACCTGGGCAAGCTCGCCGGCCAGTTCGTCCCGTTCTTCTACGTGCCCTGGCGCGTGGCCCTCCTCGGGCTGGGGTCCGCGGTGGCCGTCGGGTTCCTCAGCGGCGTGATCCCCGCGTTCCTGGCGTCGCGGATGTCGGTCATCCAGGGTCTTCGGAAGGTGGTCTGACGCGCATGATCCCGATCAAGTACAACCTCCGCAACCTCCGCGTGCGCTGGGTGACGACGCTCTTGACCGTGCTCGGAACGGCACTCGTCGTCGCCTCGTCCTGCGTCCTGTTCGGCATGGTCGAAGGGTTGCAGCGAAGCCTGAAGGTCTCGGGCGACCCGCTCGATCTGATCGTCCTCCGCAAGGGCTCGACCAACGAGACGGGTTCGGGAGTGGAGCTGGCGAAGGTCGGCGAGATCGCGACGATCAAGGGGATTGATCGCGACCAGGGTGGGCGAATCCTCTGCGCCGGCGAGCTGCTGAACATCCCAGTTTGCGAGCGTTCCAACGGCTCGCGGGCCAATCTCATCATCCGCGGGATCGACCTGGTCTCGCCCGAGCTTCGACCTGACTTCAAGATCCTCGAAGGTGGCCGGATGTTCGAGCCGAAGCGCAACGAGTGCATCGTCGCGCGGCCGATCTCGGGCCGGTTCAAGGGGACTCGACTCGGCGAGAGCTTACGCTGCGGCGAGCGCGAGATCTATAAGGTGGTCGGCGTCTTCACGGCCGGCGGCAGCGCCGCCGAGAGCGAGGTCTGGGTCGATCGCCGCGACCTCGAGCAGAACACGCAAAGGGCCGGC
>JANXSY010000245.1 GCA_025356435.1 Isosphaeraceae bacterium
CTCCAGGGCGCTGGCAGGGATACGGGAATGGCTGGAGCATGGCGGCGGGTTGTCCCCGTCGCCCGCCGTCTGAACTGAAGCATACTCGGGCGTGTCATCGTCGGGGACTGATCGCATGCAGGAGACGATGATCGAATCAACCACAAAATATGCCCGTGTTGTGTTGTCGTCATCGCACCGCAGAGCGTTGCCACTGATGCGAGTCAGTCCTCGATCTCCACCATGACGACGGTACGGATCTCCCTGACCAGCACCATGTCGTTGCCCTCGGAGTCGGTCAGGCACTCGTCGTCGCTCATCGTGAAGTAATCGCCGTGGCAGGCGGAACATCGCTCGTCTGTTTCGTAGGAATAGGCGACGACGCCGGGCACCCCAACGGGCTGGTCGGGTCTGTGGCAGAGCCGTTTCATGTTGGCGATCGTCGCTCTCATGATGTTGTTCCTCGATGCGTGGGAGGTGTCGTCGTCTGCAACCTCCAGGGTGCTCATCGGGATGAGGGCAAAATTTGAAGAAGGCGGCGGCTCGTCACCGTCGCCCCCAGATTGATCCCATCCCGCTTCGCCGATCAGACGTACCGGTGAACCGACGACCTCTCGCCGGTATGACGGTCGATCAGGCGACACGACTCGCCAGGATCGCTACCCAGAAAGGCCGTGGCCGATCCCGTGTCCCTGAACCCCCGGTAGAGGCGTCGGGCGCTGGTGTGGCCGTCGATGGTCGCCTCGGCCACGCACGACACTTGATAACAGGGGAAGGTGGACTCTTTCTGACGAACCCACTCACGGCAGGTCTTCTCAAAATCGGGATCGTCCTCACGGCCCACCCCGTACGCCACGTCGAGCCGGACCCTGCCGAGCGTGTTGAAACTCTCGGCGGCGACCTCTAGGGCGGCGTTGGCGTGGTACACGTACATGCTCGGAACGGACTTGACGTCTCGGCTTCGGACGTACTGGTTGTGCTCGCCGCCGAACATATGGCCGTCCCGCCACATCCTCTTCTTGAGCAGGTCGTAGCCTCGCTCGTTCAGGATCTTCTGGACGTTGTACATAAGGCGGGACTCAGCGGCGTACCACCCAGGTGCCGACCACGAACTCTTGCTTCGGTTCGGCCTCAGTACGGGGTCGCCCGGCTCTCGATAGACGTAGCAGCTTGATCCGACAATCGAGACGATCATCACCTGTCTCCCTGGGGTGTTGTCCTCAACTCCCAGGGTCCCGCCAGCCTTGCCATTGCTTGCGACATAATAGGGGGCCTTGCGGCCCCGTCTGGAATCTCGTTCTCTCAGCATCCGTAAATGCGTTCGTCGTCGCCGATGTAGAGATCGAACGACCCGAATTCGTGGGCGAGCTTGTCGAGGGCTTCGCCAATGCCCTTGGGCCAATCGCCATCCCAGAATCCTACGCCATGCCCACACCTCGTCAGGAAGAAGTCGTGTCCGGCGTACTCCATGACCGTGCAATCCGCCTCGGCGGGCAGGGACCACATGCCTTCCGCTTCGAGTCGCTCGGCGATCGAGATCAACCGACCGCCGAGCTTGTGGGCGAGGAACGCTGCACAGTCGGCCCTCATCTTGGCGAGCGTCTCGGGGGCGATGTCGCTCTCGTCATAGTTGCGATCGAGCGGCTCACCGCCGGAGTCGTCTGACTCATCGGTGCTGCTCCAGAGGGCAGCCGTGACGTAGGCGTCGAGAAATTCGTCGAGGCCGACGGGTTCGGCGATCGTGTCGGTCATCTATTCCTCCCCGGAGGTCGTGTCTCGTCACGATCCCCAGGGTCCAAGCAGCCTTGCGGGCAAGCCTGGAAGACGGCGGCAGTTCGCCTCTGCCGCCTTCCTCCTGGGCTCAGCCGGTGATGATGGCAAGTGTCAGACACCCCGTCCTTTTGGATGGAGAGGCTCGCACTTCCACAAAATATGCGTTTCCGTTGCGATTTGCCGGGTCACTCATCATCCCGTTCTTCATACCTCCGAGGATCGATGCCCTCCTTGGGCAGCCCATCGCCGTGGTAACGAATGGGGAACGGCAGGTCGGCCCGCTCCTGGCCGTGGGCGAGGACATGATCGAGGTCGATCACCCGGCCCGATCCGTCGTAGTGGCGATTGTCCTCGGGGTAGTCTCCGAGGTCGCTGTCCGGGACGTGGATCTGCTGGCCGTAGGTCTTGTCGTCGCTCAGTTCGTCGATGGCGTCGGAGATGGTGTCGGCCTCGACGATCAGGAACAACGGCGTGTAGGAGCCGCCGACCTCGACCAACCATGCCTTGCCGAACCAGCCACCAGGGTTAAGGACCGGGATGCCGGTCAGGTCGTGGCCGTGAAACTCGCACGAGGCGGTGATATTGAGCTTGGGCATGTTGAACTCCTGGCGGTCGGTGACGACGAGCGACACCGGCCAGGGTCTTCGCAGTCAGTCGTGCAAGACTGAAGAAAGGCGGCGGGTTGTGGCCCGCCGCCCTCGTTGTTTAGGCCATCGCAACGACTTCGACTTCCTGAGCAAATCCCGTCTCGTGCTGCCGTGCGAACGACAAAATATAGTCGGAGGCACGGCTGGCCTGGCCGCTCGCCTTGAAGATGTAGCGACTGTC
>JANXSY010000018.1 GCA_025356435.1 Isosphaeraceae bacterium
GAAGCTCGCCGCCGCGAAGATGGCCGACGAAGCCCCGGGGCACACCCTCAACGCCACCGCGCTGGTGCATGAGGCTTATCTCCGGCTGATCGGCGACCAGACCTTCGACGGCCGGGGGCACTTCTTCGCCGCCGCCGCCGAAGCGATGAGGCGCATCCTGGTCAACCATGCCCGCGATCGAAAACGGCGGAAGCGGGGCGGCGGGCGGGTGCGCGTCGAGCTGCTCGATCAGGTCGGTTCCCTCGCCGAAGACCCCGACCTCGTCCTCTCGCTGGACGAGCTTCAAACCAGGCTTGCGCTGGAAGACTCCACTTCGGCGCAGGTCGCACAGCTTCACCTCTTCGGCGGCCTCTCGGTCGAGGAAACAGGCGAAGCGTTGGGGCTTTCGCGGGCGGTTGTGTATCGCAACTGGAAGTACGCTCGGGCGTGGCTTCGCGAGGCTCTGGAAAAATAATCCGAAATCCGTGAGACACTTTCCCCCCGGATGGGGCATTGTGGGTGGACCCAATCCCGGAGGTGAATCATGGCCGTCGATCTCGCGCGGGCAAAATCCCTATTCCTGAATGCGTCGGAACTCGCCGACCCGGCGGAGCGTGCCGCCTACCTTGAGCGTGAGTGCGGCGATAACGCCGAATTGCATGGCCGGGTCGAGGCGTTGCTCCGGGTCAGCGACGAATCGCCGTTGCCTCCCGACCCTGGAGGGACGACGCTCGGCCCGCCATCGCGGCAACCCGATACTCAGATCACAATCGCCCATACCGCAAGCCCGGACGGCGAGCCCTCGCCGATCTCGATCACCGCGAGCTATGGCTCCACCGCCCGCCCGAATGTCCTCATCGCCGGTCGCTACACGCTGCAAGAAAAAATCGGCGAAGGCGGCATGGGCGAGGTTTGGGCTGCCAAGCAATCCGAGCCCGTCAAGCGTCGCGTGGCTCTAAAACTCATCAAGCCCGGCATGGATTCGCGGGCCGTCTTGCAGCGATTCGAGCAAGAGCGGCAGGCGCTGGCGATGATGGATCATACCAACATCGCCAAGGTTTTCGACGCTGGGATGACGCCGAATGGCCAGCCGTTCTTCGTGATGGAGCTGGTCAACGGTCTACCGCTTAACAAGTTTTGCGACGAATTGAAGCTCTCGCCGAAAGAACGCCTCGAACTGTTCGTGCCGATCTGCCAGGCGGTGCAGCACGCGCATCAAAAAGGTATCGTCCACCGCGATTTGAAGCCCGCGAACATCCTGATCACGATGATCGACGGCAAGCCGGTGCCAAAGGTCATCGACTTCGGAGTGGCCAAGGCAACGGCAGGGAAGCTCACAGACGAGTCAATGGATACGCAGTTCGGCGCGGTCGTCGGCACACTCGAATACATGAGCCCGGAGCAGGCGGGATTTTCGGGCGAAGATATTGATACACGCGCGGATATCTATTCGCTCGGCGTGATCCTGTACGAGATGCTGACGGGCCTGCGCCCCCTCGACGCCGCTCGGCTGAAAAAGGCGGCGATGACCGAGATGATCCGGATCATTCGCGAGGAGGAACCGTCGAAGCCATCGACACGGCTCTCGACCGACGAGGCGCTGCCCTCGCTGGCGGCCCTGCGGCAGATCGAGCCCCGCAAGCTGATGGCCTTGCTTCGCGGCGACCTAGACTGGGTGGTAATGAAGTGCCTGGAGAAGCACCGCGAACGCCGCTACGAGACGGCCAACGCCCTCGCCCGCGACGTCCAGCGCTACCTTGACGGCGACGCGGTGGAAGCCTGCCCGCCGAGCGTGGGCTACCGCATGGGCAAGTTCTTGAAGCGGAACAAAGGCCCGGTGCTTGCGGCGAGTTTTGTGCTGCTGGCGTTGGTGGCAGGATTCATCGGTACGGCGTGGGGGCTCGTCCGGGCGGATCGCGCGAGGCAGGCCGAAGCGGCACAACGCAAAATCGCCATTGAGGAAAAGAAGAAGGCCGAAGCGTCGGAGGCGCTCGCCAAGGAGCAGCGCAGCCGTGCCGAGATTCGCGAAGTGCAAGCGATCGACGCCGTGAAGCGGTTCCGCGACGCGGTGGCGGACAACCTCGAGCTGAAGAACAACCCGGGGCTCGAACCGCTCCGCAAGACGCTCCTGAAGGAGCCCCTCGCGTTCTTCAAAGCCCTTCGCGATCGCCTCCAAGCCGACAAGGACACGCGGCCCGAATCCCTGGCCCGGCTGGCCCTCGCCAGTTACAACCTGGGGACGCTCACAAACGAGATCGGCGACAAGCAGGACGCCCTGATCGCTTACCGAGAATCGCTGGCGATCTATCAGAAGCTCGCCGCCGACCACCCCACCGACACCTCGTTTCGGAGCAACGTGGCGACCAGCCAGAACAACATCGGCACCATACTGAACGGGGCCGGCAAGCCGGGCGAGGCCATAAAGGCGTACGAGTCGGCCCTGGCGATCCAGCAGGGGCTGGCCGAGGCCAACCCCACCGTCACCTCGTTTCGGAGCGACCTGGCACTCAGCCAGAGCAACATCGGCCACTTGCTGGGCGGGGTCGGCAAGCCAAATGAGGCCCTGAAGGCGTTCGAGTCGGCCCTGGCGATCCGGCAGGGGCTGGCCGAGGCCAACCCCACCGTCACCTTGTTTCGGAGCGACCTGGCGGCCAGCCAGCACAACCTCGGCATCATGCTGAAAGGGGCCGGCAGGCTGGCCGAGGCCCTGAAGGCGCACGAGTCGGCCCTGGCGATCCGGCAGGCGTTGGCCGAGGCCAACCCC
>JANXSY010000075.1 GCA_025356435.1 Isosphaeraceae bacterium
GCGGATCAAGGGTGAGGATGGGGCCTGGCAACAACGGACCCCGGCGATGGCGGCGGGACTGGCCGATCATGTCTGGCCGCTCTCGGAGTGGCTGACTTTACCCGCCGTGCATCAGACGTAGGCCACCAGGCATATCCCCAGAATCTCGCAAATTGTCGCGGCGAGATGGTGGGAAGGGCGGCAAGTGTCATCACTCGTCCAGACTGGAACGTGATCCCGCAGCTCCGCGGGACCGCTCCGATGCCCTGCCCTGACGACGGCCGACTTACTGAGACCGCTGCGGGTCGCCGGGATTGGTCGGGAGGGTGGGCTTGGGGTCGAGTTCGGCGGTCAGACGGGCCTCGGGCTTCGGCGTGAGGCGGCCTTCGGCAACCTGCGGGCCGTCGGGCGGCAGCGCGGGTCGGGGAGCAGCAGACTGCGTGCGGGCGAGGACGTTGTGCGAGCGGGTCGCCGAGGCCGAGCCAAGGTTCCAGCTGATCAGGCCGATCGCCGTGCCGACACCTAGCAGGCTCGCCGCCATGCCGAGGCCGGGGCCAAAGCCGACGTTGAACCCGAACCCAAACCCGGGCCGAGCGTGCCGAGACCGGCGGATCTGTTGCGAAAGCTCGGGCCAGATCGAGGAGGCCTCGTGAGTCATCGACGACACCGTCGCGGCCGTCCGCAGCAGGCCGACAGCGTTCGCGAGCGAGTCACGCTCAGCACGACACGAGGTACAGCCGATCAGATGTCGCTCAACAAGGCGACGGTCTTCAGGTTGAAGGTCACGACCGTCGTCGTCGCCCGCGAGGATCGCCAGTCGAGGTCGCGCCCATCGGCATGAATTGAACATCATGATTAAATTCCTTCTGCCGCGTCTTGCGACTGTCGACGTTCCCACAAGTCGCGGAATAGCTCTCGGGCCTTGGCCAGCCTCCAACGGACTGTGGCCTCGCGACGATTCACGATCGCCGCGACTTCCGCCGTGGAAAACCCTTCGAGGTCTTTGAGAACCAGCATCGCCCGATAGGACGCGGGCAACCGTTCGAGGACGAACCGGACCTCCTGCGCGAGCTCGTCGCTGACCCGAGGGTCTGGATCGGCCAGTTCGAAGGCCCGCCTTCCATCGGACGACGCCCCATCGATTGACGACGTCGGGGGCGGGCCGTTTCGCCGGAGCCCGTCCAGCCCCAGATTCACCCCCACACGGAACAGCCAGGGGCCGAATCGTCGCGAGGTGTCGAACCGGTCGAGCCGGTTGTAAACCCGCCAGAATGTCTCTTGCGCCAGGTCACGCGCTAGCTCTTCGTCATGCACCAGACGTGCCAGCACCCGGATCAGGGCCCGCTCATAACGCATCACCAGGGTCGCGAACGCCCTGTCGTCGCCGTTACGAGCACGCTCGACCAGCCGGGCGTCTCCAATCTCCTCTGGCCTCGCCAGATCCGTCGTCTCGCCGTGGAGGCAAGCATCGGGGAGGCTGGGTAGGCTGGAGTCTTTGGCAACCGGATCGGCCGGATCGGAGTTGGCATCGGAATTGTGGGTCTGTCGCATCGCGTGACCTTGCTCCATGCCTTATGATACGGTCCTAGGGGCGCGAGACGTTGGACATTTCTGGCGCCTCATCTCCATCAATTGTGAATCTCCACTTCACCAATCCTACCCAGACACGCACGTGATGCCCGGATCGTCGACGACGGAGCCGGTCCAGTTGTGTCCGCCCGAGGCGCGTCGGGAGGCGCTCGCGCTGCTGTATCGGCGGGTCGACGATAGCCTCCGCAACGACCTCGTCGCCGGTGCCCAGGCCGACGCTGATGCGGGCGTGATCGATTTTTCGGGCCTCTGGATCGCGCGTCGGCGGGGTAAGATCGTCGGGGCGCTCTTGACGCAAATCCTTGCGGGCAAAGCTGCTGCAATCTGGGCACCCGAAGTGATTGAGGGCTGGGGACGCGCGGCGACGGCTCGGCGGCTACTCGTCACGGCACTCGACCATCTCCGCGGATCGGGCATCAAGATCGCGCAGGCTCTCGTCGACGAGTCGGCTCCTACGCGGAGTTTTTCTGACCTGGCCCGCGGCGGACTGCCCCGGATCACCGCGCTCGACTACCTCGATCGCGACACCTCCCGCCCGATCGACCTCCGTCCCCCCCGCCCTGACCTCATCTGGCGAGCCTTCAGCTCCGAGACCGAGGCCGAATTCCGTGACGTCCTTCAGTCGACCTATGTCGGCAGCCTCGACATGCCCGAACTCGAAGGCGTACGGTCGCTCGACGACGTGATCGCCGGCCACCGATCCGCCGGACGGTTCGACCCCTCACGCTGGCTGGTCGGCCGGATCTCCAGCGAGCCCGACGCCTCGGTCGTCCTCCTGCTCTCGGCCGTCGTCGAACGCGATGTCTGGGAAGTCGCCTATTTAGGATTGGCCCCATCAGCGCGGGGCCGTGGCCTGGGTCGCGCCTCGCTCGAATTCGCGCGTCATCTGGCCAGCCCGCACGTCCACCGGCTCGAACTCGCCGTCGACCGCCGCAACCACCCTGCCGTCCGCCTCTACCGAGCCTCCGGCTTCCGCACCTTCGACCGCCGCTCGGTCCACCTCTCGATCCTCCAAGACTCGGCCTCTCGGTAGCAGGAGAATTGCGAAGTTGAGAATTTCTTGGTCGATCTCGGGTGGTCAGGAGCGACATTGAGGCCCGGGCAGGGCGAGATGATCGTCGATGCCCGCCTCCTGGGTCGCCTGCATCATCCGCTGGAAGGCATCAACCAAGGCCTGCAACGGCTGTTTGTTGGCGAGCTTCAATTCGAATCGATTGTTCTCGACGTGGATGAACTCGGCGCAGCCCTCGACGCGGATCTCGCAATGCGCGAAGTCTGGCGGATATTTGACCCTCACCCCCGTCCCCTTGCGGGCCTCGATCCGATCGATGAGAGCAATGATGTCGATCGGTCGGGCAAACGTCAGCGAGATCGTGTCGAACAGGGCATCGAAGATCGCGCGGAAGCCTCGGCTGTTGAGGACGGCCTCTTCGCGCACGTCGGACAGCGAGCCCGAGATCAGAGCCTCTGAAGGCTCGTCTTCAAGCTGTTCGGCCCGGACTGAATACTGGAAGTCAGGGGTCCAGATCGAGCCTGAGTCGGTCCCTTCGGGGTTTGTCACCCGCAGCTCTTTCCGCGAATAGTCCATGTTGTCCTGGATCAGCGAGTGAATCCTCGCGAGGTCTTGCGTCATGTCCCCTTGTGCAAGGTTGACGACAAGACTTCGCGTATCATGTCCATACCTTGTCGGAACCTTATGAAACTTTTGATATCCATGTAACTTTTTGATACTGACATACTGGTGATTGCTAAACGAGAAATCCTTGATCTTGTTCGGTTGCACGGCCGGAACCTTCGACTTCCCCTGGAGGACGGCCGACAGGTCGGCGACTTCGAAGTCAAGGGACGGGCTGGCCGACATCCGAGGCGTCTGCTTGCGGCGGTCGGTGAATTCCTCACGGAGGGTCGTCTCGACGCTGCGCGCCAGATGGGACTGGAGAGCGCCCGCGACCAGCCGACCGTCGGCCGAGAGGATCGCCGGCACCTCGCCGCTGAGGGCTTCGGCAAGGTGATAGGCCCAGATCCCACGCTTGAGGCGATCGCTCGCATACGACGACTCGCCCGGCCCGCAGGCCGAGAAACAGGCGACATGACCCAAGCCCTTGGAGTCTCGATCGAGGTCAGCAAGTGACGACCCGCCGACGCTCGGCCGTTTCGCGCCGTCGATCGCGATCTCTTCATGGCAACACGCGAGATAGATTTGAATGCGGAGAAATTTTGATTTCTTGAGTCGTCGGACCACATCGCCCAGGTTGATGCCGGTCTGAGAGAGGTCAGCATGTTGCGTATCGCGGCCGGCGATGTAGCTCTCGCCGCCGATCGAATAGCCGTGGCCGGCGAAGAACAGCAGGAAGGAGTCGTCGGCCTTCAAGTCGCGGAGCCGTCGGTCGAGATGATGCTCGATCGTCGTTTTGGTCGCCCGCTCGTCGAGCAAGACCGTCACACCCTCCGCCGGAAACCCGAGCCCGACCAGTGCCTCACGCATCGCCTCGACGTCGGCCCTGGCATACCGCGCACCCTGGAGGGGGCTATCGGGATAGTCCTCGATCCCAATTAAGAGAGCATCATTCCTGGCGAGCGGCATAGTCATCACCGGCGAGCGGACACGGAGGAGCGTTTCAAAACCCCCAATTGTAAGGAGTCACGCCCGAACGGCCAAGTCCTTTGTGTACGAGTGAAGGATCGTTGATCGGGTGGCCCCGGTTCTCGAACCGGGGAGTTGAGGCCACGAGATCCCGGGCGATCCGCCTGCGATGATTCAAAGCAATCGCCGATTACCGTCTTCGAGAATGAGGGGCTGATCTCGTGTGGGGGGCTACGTAAGTCCCGTTCCTTCGATAATAGCCCCGAACGTGAACAGTTCCCCCCGAGTCACTACTGGTGGAGACAGAGGACTGATACTGCTCAAGCGGACGTGTGAGTCTTGGTGTACGGACGGTGGATGCCGAAGCCAACGGCCCCCTGCCCGGCAGCGGATTCAACACAGGGGAGTTTTTGGCCAGATCCTCGACTGGTTCAACTTCGGCCGGTGGGGCGGTAACTGGATCGGGCATCGGTAATGCAGGATGAGCCTGCACGAGCGATCTCGCTTCAGACCTGGCTTCGATCCGAGGTTCCGTCCGGGCGAAGGTCGCAACCGTAGGGGTCAATACTTCGATCACCTTCGGGTCCGAGCGGCCGAAGACGAGTAGCAAGAGCACGACGGCCGGGACGGAGAGGACGCTCCCTACGGCGATCGGCTGCATCCAATCCGGTAGCCTCTTGAACCAACGGAGCGAGATAACCGAGCGGAAGAGGGAATATCCAGACGTGAACTTCTCCACCAAGGCGGCGTACGGATGCGTGTTAGGGCTCAACTCAGGAACTGAGATCGGTGGGGGCTGGACGTGGGACGAGGTCGACCTGATTTCCAGATTGGCCTTCTGGACAAGTTCAATGAGCTTCGCGGCCCCGGATGCAGCTTGAACAGAAGAAACCTGAAGAGTTAACTGCCGCTTCCCATGGGGGCCTAATTCAAGGGTGCCATACATGGCGACCGGAAACTGGCGATTGTTGGCAAAACGGCGATCCGGGCTTCCATTTTTATTGACATATTGCCATGTATAATCTATCACATGTGCGTCGTGCGGTAATGTGTCTGACTCGATAAATCGGATGCTGCCCGCTGTGGCGAGAAGTTCGGAATATTGCCAAGCCTCGATGGATAATGGTCTCTGGACCAAGACTTGATCGGGAAAGAAATAGATCTTCGTCGTCCCTACACCGATCATTCCGACCCGCGCATTGGTGATCACGCACTTGGGGACAGACAACGATGAGGTTGCCCGTTGACGTGTGACCAGAGAATTAGCTCCGGCATTGCGCTTCCAATCTGACGTGAAAGCCTCACTATTGACGGACCACAGGGCACCGACCCGCGAGAGAGCACCAGCGATCGAGGTTGACGATTCCTGGAAGGCACTTCCGACGGCATCGAGATCATAATAGGCCCTAACGGACTTTTTGTGCTGATCCTTCCAGGCCGCGTGAGGCCAATAGGCGATAGCGATCAGCGCGACGACTCCGGCGACAGAACCGGCGAGATAGGATGCGCTAACACCAAATAGGACGGCGACAGTCGCCGCAATACAGAAGACACCGAAGAAGGCACCCGCAGTGCCCTGAACGAGTGAAGCTGAATGGATCGCATTGACAAGGTCGTTCGCATCCGATCTCACAAAGGTTTTTATGTCACGATCGATATCGACATTGTTTCGATGATATCGAATGCCGCCTCGGCCGACCTGGATCACGAACAATGGCGAACCGCATGCCTTGGACCTCGGTCGGTGGACCTCCGCCTTGATCGCTCGGGGACTCATTTCAGTTGACGACGGGAAACTCGCGGGCTCCACGGTGGGGACGAGGGCTTGGCCGGATTTAGGATAAGGAATGACGAGACGTTTGCCACATCTTCGGCATCTCCCCGACTTGCCCGCAAAATGATCACCAACGGAGATTATCGATCCGCAAGGGCACGAAACATCGATAGGCATCTTGTAGACCCTTACGGCCGCACGCACGCGGCAATGACGTACCCAACGGACAGGATGACCGACCCGAAGATGATCGCGATCGGAATATTTCCCTCCTTAATAAGCTGCCATTCGTCGACCTTCGGCGTCGAAAGATCGAACAGCTTGAGCGCGATGATGATCCCAATCGCCATCGAGATCGATCCGACCAGTGCCCACCCAAAAGTGATCGCGTAAGCCTGAAAAATCCCGTTCATCGACCGTCCGCCTTTTTCCATCGGTTCCTATCATTCACTCACCGCGACCCGCCATCTTGCGGGCGACAATCGCTCATGCAAGAGACCAGCGGTCGCAGTCGCCGCGGAAGCATGATCGATCGAAATCGTCCGGCTTGAGGTCTTTGGTCGCGGGGACGGAGAAGATCTGACGAAATGGACTGAATACAAGTCGATATGTTTAGTCGGGAGAATGCTGTGGACCTGCAACGAACCATCGGCCGCATCGCCGAGGTTCGCGTCGGGTTCTTCTGAGGGTTTCGACCTCGGTGAGACTGCCGGGAATTCCAGCAGCGGTCGAGGGCTTAGTCCTTGGATTTGGACGCGGGATCGGGCGTCCGGGGCGAGTGGCGGACGATGTCGCCTTCTTTGAGGTAGATCACGGCCTCGGCGATGTTCGTCGCGTGGTCGGCGACACGTTCGAGGTTGCGGGCGGTGTTGATCAGGCGGAGCCAGGTGTTGAGGTGGTCAGGGTCGTTGCGGATCGCCATTTTCAGGCCCTTGCGGACCATCCGATGATAGCGGTCAACCCGTCGGTCGCCGCTGATCACCGCCCGCGCGAGCTCGGCGTCACCCTTGATGAGGGCGTCGAGGCTGTCACGCACCTGCGCCAGCGCCTCAACGGCCATCGCTTCGAGTTCCTGCGGGATGGCCCGAGGCTCGACGGAGGCGGCGAATTTCTTCGCCCGTTTGGCGATGTGAAGCGCAAGGTCGGCCATGCGTTCGAGGTCGCTGTTGATCCGCAGGACCACGGCGATCCGTCGCAGGTCAGACGCAACCGGCTGGTGCAGCGCCAGCACGCGAAGGCAGTCGCGCTCGAGCTGGATCTCCCAGCGGTCGATCGCCTGCTCGCCAATTTTCACCCCGGCCGCGAGGTCGGCCCGGCCGTCGCAGAGGGCGCGAACACTCGTATTCAAGGCCTCTTCGACGACCGCCGCGAGCTTGAGAACCTGGGTCCACAACCCCTCCATGTCGCGAAGGAAGTGCCGTCCCAGCGTAATTCGCTCCGCGTCCCAGTCCGATCGCGCTCCTGCGTCATCCATTCTCATTCCCCCTCGCACCGCCTTCGACCCGACCTCAACTGCCCTATCCTGATAACTCTAGACACTAAACCCCGACGCCACAAGTGTCGCACCGTTGTTTATCTCAGGTCTCGGGCAAACGACATGCCAGCTTCATCGGGCGTTCATCGATTTCGTCGGGTCTGCGGAGTCGACTCGATGGAACTTTCCACGGCGACGAGAGACTAACGGGTCGTTATGGCCTGCATTTCCCCAGAATTTCTCCCTCCTCAATTCTCGTCACAAACCCAACAAGCGTGCGTAGATGCATGTTGGCGTGAGAGGATTGTTGGGAAATCCCGATGACCATCGCGTTGCCCAGCCCGGGCACGCCGATTAGGATGGGGTGGGGGAATCCCTTGGGGGCTGTTGGCCGGGACAAGGGCGGTCCCGAGGAGTGAGCACCGTGCGAGACCTGCTCAGACGGTTGGACGATCGCTATCCCACCCTATCGCGGTGGATGGGCGGTCGCCTCGAAGTACAGGCACCGGCCGTCGGCGTGAGCGTGGGAGTCCACCTCGCGCTCCTGACGATGCTGGGGCTGGTGACCTACACGGCCTCGAAAGAGGCCAAGAGCGAGTTGACCTCGCAGATGGTCGATTCGAAGATCCCTGACTTCCGCAATATCGAAGTGCAAGACATCGACAAGCCCGACGCCCCGCTGGTGACGAAGGCCGCCGCCTCATCCGCACCGACGATCAGCTCGATTGGGGTTGAGGCCTCGGGTCCGATGGCTCCGACGGTGCAGACCTCGGGGACCAACGGCGCGGTCGCGCTGGCCAAGTTCGAGATCAAGCGCACTGGCGACGTGATGATGCCCTCGGCCCCGCAGCTCAGCCAGAGTGTGTCGATCCGGGGGACCGGCTCGGAGTCGGCAGGGGACGTTGAGGGCGCGGTCGACCGCGTCGCCATCGAGATCGTGCGGCAACTCGAACGCGGGCGGACGCTGGTCGTCTGGGCGTTCGACGCCTCGGGCTCGCTGGTCGCTGAGCGTGAGAAGCTTGCCAAGCACATCGAGAGCGTCTACAAGCACATCAAAGAGCTTGATAAAGACCAGAAGTCTGATGAGGGTGGGTTGCTCACGGCCGTCGTCGGCTTCGGTCAAGACCGCAAGATCATGACCCCGCCGACCGCTGATCCGGCCGAGATCATCGCCGGGATCAAGGCGGTGCCGCTCGACACGACGGGGGTCGAGAACACGTTTGCCACCGTCTCCGAGGTCGTGCGGAAATACAACCGATTCAAGGATGACAAAGGCAAGCCGTATCACACGATGCTGATCGTTGTGACCGACGAGGTTGGCGACGACGAGACGCGGCTTGAAGAGGCGATCGCCACCGCCCGCGCGGGCAAGGTGCAGGTCTACGTTCTCGGCTCTTCGGCCCTCTTCGGCCGGATCGAGGGACGGATGAATTACACCGATCCCAAGACGAAACAGGTCTTTTATAATCTGCCCGTCCGGCTCGGCCCAGAGAGCGTCACCCTGGAGACGATCCACCTGCCGTTCTGGTATGACGGCCCGCAGTATGACTATCTCGACGCCGGATTCGGCCCCTATGCCCTCACCCGGCTGGCGACCGAGACCAGCGGAATCTACTTCGTTACCCGGCTCGGACCTGGTCGCGTGAGCTTTGATCCGAACAGCATGCGTGAATATCGGCCCGACTGGATGAGCACGAACGGCTATCAGCAGGCGATCAAGAACAGCCCGCTCCGCCAGGCAGTGCTCCAGGCCGCGCTCATCACGCAGCAGTCTCTGCCCGGCCAGCCCGCGCTGAGCTTCCCCTCGGCTGAAGGTCCTGAGTTTAAGGAAGCGATGAAGGAGAATCAGATCGTCGTCGCGCGGATCGAATACACGGTCAAAGAGGCGCTCATCCCGATCAGCGCCGTGTCAAAACTGCGCGACCGCGAGACCTCCCGACGATGGCAGGCGCACTACGATCTGATCCGAGGCCGTCTGCTCGCAATGCGGATTCGCTGCAATGAATTCAACTCGGCCTGCGCCAAGATGCTCAAGGACCAGCCCAAGTTCAAGAACCCCGGATCGAACACCTGGAAACTCGTGCCGGCCGAAGACATCAACGCCCGAGACCCACAAGCGAAGATCGTCGCCGAAGAGGCTAAACGCCTGCTCAAGCGAGTTGTCGACGACCACCCCGGCACCCCCTGGGCCATGCTCGCCCAGCGCGAGCTGAAAGACCCGTTCGGCTTCAAGTGGGTCGAGGCCAACGTGCCTCCCCGCCCCAAGATGAACGAAATGGCCGCCGCCAAGAAGAAAGCCGCCCCCGCCATGCCGGCCAAGCCGGTCGAAGTGCCCAAGCTCTAGACGAATGAATCGAGTCAACCAGGAGGATTGCAGAGTTCGTTATCCGTCGGATATCTCGGGTAGCACCGACCCTTGCACCGGTGAACAGCGACCTTCGCAAGGGTGACCCGTTTCCTGTCGCCTCACCCACCCCATTCAACAGCCCGCTCTCGGTCCGGAAATGGACTTTGCAATCTTCCTGTGAAGTCCACCCTGTCTCTACTCAATGAGCGCGGGGTCGTGGTAAGCTGAACGAGGTTTGCCCCTCTCTTATTTCGCTATTTCGAGCCAATACGGCCCCCAAGGCCACACACATCGGTCGGCGGCTCTCTCGGCCTTGGCAAGAGGGATGAAGCGTCATGGATCTTCCCGTCTCGATTGCGGCCCCGTCTGCCTCGAATGACGAGTACGGCCTGGCCGAAGACCCGACACCGATCCCGGCACCGGTGATGCCGCCGCCAACGGTCGCGGCCACGCCCGTTGCCGCGCCGCAGGCCGCCGCTGCCACCCCTCCCCCTGCCCCTGCCCCGTCGCAGGCCACCCCTGCTGAGGCCAACGGTAAGCCGGCCAAGGCCAAAGAGGCAGACAAGCCCGAAGGCGAAGACGGCCCGAAGCTCGTCCGCAAGCGGAAGGTCATCCGGCGGAAGTGGGACACGCCCGCGTGGGTTGTCTCAACGCTCGTTCACGTCGGCATCCTTACTGCGCTCGGGGTTGTGACGTTTCATGATGAGATCAAAGACCTCGTCATCCCGCCGTTGAATTCATCGCTCGTGGCGACCAAGGGGTCGAACGAAGAGCTGACCACGATCTATGCCGACCCATCGAACGTCCCGCGCGACCAGGCCGTGGGCGACACGAACGCGGCCGTTGGCGGGGGTGGTGGAGCGCTCGGCACGGGGGTTGGCTCTGGACCGCCGTCGGCGACCCCTGTTGTGGGCGGCCGAGGCTCGGGCACGGCGAAGGTTGGCGAGGGCACGAGTCTGCCGTCGGTCAAGGTCGTGAGTGCGGTCTCCGGCCTGTCGATGCTGCCCTCGGCACCGGGCCGAGACCTTGCGGGCGGCGGTGGGATCGCCGGCGACGTGACCTTCGCCTCGGGCGATGTCGGCGTCGCGCTTGACCAGCTCGCCCGAGAGATCCTCCGCCACCTCCAGCAGCACAAGCTTACCGTCGTCTGGCTCTTCGACGAGTCGGAGTCGATGAAAGACGACCAGAAGGCGATCCGCGAGAAGTTCTCTCGGATCACCACCGAACTCAAGGTAAACGTCGACCCCAAGCGCAAAGACCAGCCGCTTACCCACGCGATCGTCGGGTTCGGCGGCGACACCCACTTTGAACTCGAGAAGCCGACCGCCGACATTGACCTGATCGCCAGGGCGATCGACCGGCTCCGCGTCGAGCCCTCAGGCGTCGAGAACACTCTCACCGCTGTCCGCCACGTCATCGAGCACTACAGCGGCCTGATTCGCAAGGACCGTAAGCTGCTGATCGTCCTCGTCACCGACGAGTCGGGCGACGACGGCGGCTACGTCGAAGAGGCCCGCCAGGCCGCTGTCAGCAAGGGCGTGCCGATCTATATCATCGGCCGCCAGTCGCTCTTCGGCTATTCGCTGGCCCGGCTCCTCTACGTTGACCCTGTCACCAAAGACCACTACTGGCCCACCATCCACCGAGGCCCTGAGACGGCCGACGTCGAGATGCTCCAGTGGGACGGCCTCCACGACCGATGGGACGAACAGCCCTCCGGCTTCGCCCCCTACGAACTTGCCCGGCTCGCCAAAGACTCCGGCGGGATCTACTTCCTACTCCCGAGCGAAGAGTCGATGCGGGTCCGTCAGCGCGAGAAGGCCTACTCGATCACGACGCTGAAGGAATACGTCCCCGCCTACGAGAGCCGCGCACTCTACAACGAGAAGCGGCTTCGCTCCGACCTCCGCCGGACGATGTATGAGGTCATCACCGTCACCAAGCCCTTCTCCTACCGCCGCCACTTCTCGATCCTGCACGACCAGATGATGCAGCAGGCGGCCGAAGAATATCCGAAGGTGCAGGAACGGCTCAGCATCATGTCCGGGATCGAGCAGCGGCTCAAGTCGCTCAAGAAGGCCCGAGACCGAGAGACCGAGAAGCGCTGGCAGGCGCATTATGATCTGATGCTAGCGCAGATTGTGGCCTATCAAATTCAGGCTTATGAATATATGGCCTGTCTGAAGGAGATGGTCGCCAAGCGGCCGATCCCCGGCCGGATGCCCAGCTCCGAGCTGATCGTCGAATGGGTGCTCGACCACTCGAAAGAGCCGAAGGCCCCGAAGTCAGAGACCGAGAAGAAGTACGTCGAGGCCGCGAAGCTTCTCAAAGAGGTGATCGCCGCGCACCCCAAGACCCCCTGGGCCGACCTCGCGCAGGACGAACTCGACCGCGGCTTCAGCGTCCAGCGCAGCGAGTGGCACCACAACCCGAAGTACGACGAACGCGCGAAGCTCGTGCCGAAGTATTGAGGCAAGCGCCCGAAGCGACGAAGGGGAAGGCAGGTTTCCTTGAACCGGAAGACCTGGCTTCCCCTTCACTTCATATTGACAAGTGTAAATCGACTATGCGTCAATTTCTCCTCCCTTTTTCTCGTGACGAGCCCGAGCTCCCCCGGGAACTTCAAGGTGCCGTCTACACGAAGCCTTGGGTTGTCGAATTATCGCTCGACCTTGCGGGCTAGCTCTCTTCATCCAATATCGTCGATTCTTTAGCGATTGAGCCTGCCGCCGGAGAGGGCGCGTTTCTCATCGCGATGGCCGAGCGACTGGTGGCTTCATGTCGGAGACAGGGTCGACCGCTCGCCGATTGTGAACCGTCTCTCATCGCCTATGAACTCGACGATCTGAGCGCGGAGAGGGCGAGAGAGGCGATCATTCACGTCCTCAGAGCGGAAGGGGTCGCAAGTCCGACGGCCCGAACGCTCGCCGCGAGTTGGGTCCGATCGGGCGATTATCTCTTCGACGCGTTTCATCTGAGCGTCGCAGATTATGTGATCGGCAACCCCCCCTATATCAGGCTCGAAGAAATCCCCTCGGAGACGGCGGGTCTCTATCGAGACGCCTATCCGACCATGCGAGGTCGGGCCGACGTCTACGTGGCTTTCTTCGAAGCCGGTCTCAGGCAATTGAAGCCCAACGGCGTGTGCGTCTTTATTTGTGCCGATCGCTGGATGCGTAACCAGTACGGGGCGGAGCTTCGTCGCCTCGTGACGCGGGGTTACAGCGTCGAGGTCATTCTGGAGATGCACAACGCCAACCCCTTCGATGACGACGTGAGCGCCTACCCCGCCATCTCGATCATCCGGCGCGGGAGGCAAGGCCGGGCCGTCGTGGCGAGCGCGAACCACGGAGTTGAAGCCCTCGGCGGTGGCGGCATCGCGACCCGCCTCCAAGCGGTGGCCCAGGGAGCACCCGGCGGTTCGGCGAACGGACTCACGACGGCCGTCGTCGAGGGTTGGTTTTCTGGCTCAGACCCCTGGCCGTGTACCTCCCCAACTCGGCTCGCGTTGCTCCGAAGACTCGAAGAGCAATTCGAGCCCTTGGAGTCAGAGTTGACGGGGACGAAGGTCGGCATCGGCGTGGCGACCGGCCTCGACGAGGTTTTCATCACCGACGACGCGAACCTCGTTGAGGATCGTCGACTCCTCCCGCTGGCGTTGGCCCAAGACACCGCGTCGGGAAACTTGCAGTGGTCCGGCCATTTCGTCGTGAACCCCTGGGACGCCGATGGCCTCGTTCGTCTTGATGATTACCCCCGCCTGCATTCGTACTTCAAGGCCCACGAGACCTCGATCAAGAGACGCAACACCGCCCAGAAGAATCCCGCCGGCTGGTATCGCACTATCGACCGGATCAACCCTTCACTCACCACAAGATATAAGCTCTACATTCCCGATATCAAGGAGCGATTCAACCCGGTTCTCGACAAGGGCGAAACCTATCCTCATCATAATCTCTATTACATTTGTTCAACGACATGGGATCTCGAGGTCCTTGGCGGCCTTCTGCTCTCGAAGGTCGGTCAATTCTTCGTCGAGTCTTACGGCGTCAGGATGCGCGGGGGATATCTCAGGTTCCAGGCCCAATATCTCCGGCGGATTCGCGTCCCCCGCCCCGACGCGATCTCGCAACTTCAGGCGGAGCGTCTTGTCGAAGCGTTCCGGAGTCGAGATCGGGAGCTTGCCAGTCAGATGGCACTCGAAATCTACCGGGTCGACGCCTCGGAGTTGAACGATGGCCATTGATATTTCCTCTCGGCTCGACGAAGCCATTCAATACGTCTGGACTGGACGCCTGAAGCAGAGGGAGAGGCAGGCCGAAGCCGGAAAGATCGACGATGCTGGGTCGCGACCCAGCCTACGCGCTAGCGGTTCCGCCACGACCTTTGATTTGGCGTCATTTCGGGCGTGTCGGGGCCTGGCCTGAGCCTGGTGCCGTCGGTACCAAGGGACCTGGGACCGCTGCTCCCGCCGCTCGAACGGAGCTGGAGGCCCGGCAGCACCATGTATGCCGGCAAGACCTGGGCGGTGATCCGGGTGATCTTCCACTCCCCACTGGGCAACCTCCGGAAGCCGAGCGACCACTCGGAATTGCCGGCAAAGTTGTGGCCGATCCCGTTCATCCGATACGTCCCCGCCGCGCCAAGCTTGAACCCGGCCGAGCCCCTGTGGGTCTGCTGCCCCGCGCTGGCGGTCAGGCGGCTCAGATGGAGCCAGTCGAAGGTGAGGTCGCCGAGTTCTCTCGCGAACCACGCATGGTCCAGCTCATTCGCGATCTTGTCGCGGATGCTGAACGTGACCCGGTCGTCCATCAGGGCGATCACCCGCACGGTGTCGTTTTCTGACAGGGCGCGGACGAGGTCTTTGACCGCCCACTCGACCCGCTCGACATCGGTCACGATCCACTGCTCAACAACGAGCACGACCGCCGCCAAGCCCAGCGCGATCAGCGCGCGGGTGAGGTTTCGTCCGTCCTGCGTGAGCTTGAGGGCGACCAGAAATCCCGCCGCCGCCAAGCCGAACGCCCCGGCAAGATACCAGGGGTTCTCGGCCACGTAATACCACATCGCAACCGGCTCCAGGCCAATCGGGTCAATCGACAAGACCGGCGACGTGGCCGCTCCGCTTCCCATCTTACTCGTCGCAACCCCGTCCGGGGAGGGCCAGGCCCCTGTCGATCCCCACGCCCCTTGATCGCCCATCCAGGCACGAGTAGGATCGCCAATCTGACAACTGTCAAAAGGCGAGGCAATAGATGACCGAACCGATCTTGAAGGTCCGCAGCCGCTGGCAGGTCTCGCTCTGGGTGTTCCTGGCGATCCCGGCCGTCTGTGCGTTGGCGATGGTCCTCTGGCCCATGCTCCGCAGTAACTGGCCTATGCCCGGCGATCGGTGGAAGCTCGAGTCTGCATGGTGCAGTAGCCCGATCCGCCACGAGTTCTGGCCACCAGTCGGGCGCTGAGACTGCTGGGGCGACGACCTCGTCAAGCTGGCGAGAGTCTCCGGGCCGTGCCCCGAGCATCAACGCCACTTCGGCCAGAGTTGGTGGGTCACGCCCGACGACGCTATCCACGACCAGTGGAACAACCACAACGACGCCGGCGGTGACACCTTACCCCTCCCGATTGGGGCTCGCCTGAGACTCCCCACGTTGCTCAAGGCGCTGCCCCCCTCTGACCCGCACGCCGGGCCGATCAACCGCGTGCTCGTCGCCTTCCCCCTCCGCGGAGTCTGGGTCGTCCGCCAGTATCGCGACGATGCCGTGCCCAAAGAGATCATCGACCTCGCAAAGGCCATCGGGGCGGTCGGCTTCATTCCCGAGACGCCCAAGGATGTCACCCTCGATCGCGGCGATCAACCCTAGGGCCAGTTTCGACCCGGCCCTACGAGGAGCCACTCTCATTAAGCCGCTGTTGCGAGTTGCTTGGCGGGCGACGCGGGGGGATGGATCAACCCCCCCTGCACGACATGCTCGATTGTAAGTGCTACGAGCATGATGGCCCCGCCGATCGCGTACTGATCGTGCTTGAAGAAGTGGAGCATCAGCAGCCCTCCGCCCGCCTCGAGCGCGGTGATGAAGAACGCGGTGGGGTGGATGATGTAGTCGCGAATCGTCTTGCCGTTCAGCAGGGCGAGGTCCCAACTGTGCTGAAGCTGCTCGCCCACAATCAACACGGCGGCACCGGCGATCGGATGGACATATTTGTCGACGAAGAACCACGCCGACCAGACGACGATCTCACTGACCGTGATCGCCAGCAGGCCGAGCAGTTTCTGCCACCAGGCTTTCTGCGAGCCGGTGATGCCGATCTCTGCGCCGAAGACCTGGCTCACCCAGTAGAGCACCGCCACTCGCTCGACCAGGAAGCCAGCCAGGAGGATGACCAGGGCCGGGGCATAAGAGTCGCCCTGGTGGAAGAGCTTGAGCCAGAAGAAGAGCGCGGTGAATTCGCCGAGCGTCGCGAGGATGAAGGGGAGGACGTTCTTCTGGAACGTCTGGGGCTGGCCGTCGGCCATTAGGGTTGTCCTTCCGAGAAGGGGGCGACCGATGTCAGGTTCCGAGGAGAGAGGTTGCCACAGCCGTCCCACCGAGGCAACGGGCAAGCCCCGTGGCCCCTCGTGGATTTCGGCCCTGTCCGACCCGCGACCGACTCTGTATAAAAGAGCGAGACAGATGACGTAACGCTTGTCGACCGAGCTGGAATCGAAGGAGTATTGCCATGACCGTTCGCGCTCTGACGGCCTCTCTCGGAATCATCGCAGCGCTCACCCTGACGGGACGCACCTCGGCCCAGGAGCCAGCCAAGCCCGAGACCAAAACCGAAACCAAGCCCGCCGCGCCCAAAGAGCCGAAGCTCGAAGAGGCCACCTTCGGCGGCGGCTGCTTCTGGTGTTCTGAGGCAGTCTTCGAGCATATCCCCGGTGTGAAGTCGGTCACGTCGGGCTACGCCGGCGGCACCGTCCCGAACCCAACCTATCAAATGGTCTGCACCGGCCAGACTGGTCACGCTGAAGTCATTAACATCGTCTTCGACCCTGACAAGGTGACGTTCGAGAAACTGCTCACCCTCTTCTGGAAGAGCCACGACCCCACGACCCTCAACATGCAAGGCGACGACTTCGGCACCCAGTACCGCTCGATCATCCTCTACCACTCCGAGGCCCAGCGCCTCACCGCCCTGAAATCAGCCCAAGACCTCAAGACCAAGCACGCCTACCGAGACCCAATCGTCACCCAACTCGTTCCCTTCACCGCCTTCTATCCGGCCGAAGCCTATCATCAAGACTATTACAAAAATCATCGATTTAACGATTACAGTAATCAGTATATCTCGCCAAAGTTGCGGAAGTTGAAGCTTCGTTGAGGGGGGCATCTGACCACCACGCCTTCGGGGCCGGTCAGAATCCATTGGAGCCGAATAAAGGTTATCCATCTGTGGATCAGGAATTCAATGGCTATGCCACAACGCGATGCGTACCCAGATTGCCCGCACCAACGGGCGCGTTAGGGAAAAAACAGCAGGGACAGGATTCACGAATGAAGTAATGGATTATGTGAAATGTTTGGTTGGTCCTTGACATTCTTTAAGATAGGTCGTATCTATGGAAGTGACAGACACAATGGCCAGGACAAGAATGACATCTGTGCAATAGATGCATTTCGAAATCCGTTCACGAGATCTCCAGACTTCGAGGAACACCAATGTCAAGTCTCTCCCGACGCCGCCTCATGTTCGTCGCGAACCATTCCAAACTTGGAATGTGGTTCATTCCGTTGGCTCTGGCCGCTTGCGTGGTCGGGTTCGGCAACCCTGCCGCCACGGCCCTCTCCCCTGCCACCCAGGGCGGACTTGGACGAGGTCCGGCGCCCGTGGATCTTGGGTCGGCTGGCGATTTCGTGATTCTGGCGCAATCAGGAATCACCAACGTTCCCGGTACCGCGATCACCGGGAATCTTGGGGTGAGTCCCATCGACTCGACCGCCATCACAGGATTTTCCTTGATCCTCGAAGCAGGCGCCACCTTCTCGACATCGAGTCAGGTGACTGGCAAAGTCTACGCAGCCGACTATCCGAGCCCAACACCCGCGAACCTGACCGCGGCTATCGGCGACATGGAAACGGCGTACCTCGATGCGGCGGGACGTCTCTTTCCTGATTACAACGAACTGAATGATGGAAATATCGGCGGGTTGACTCTCCCCCCTGGCCTCTACAAGTGGACAACCTCGGTTACGATCCTGGACGATGTCACTCTCGAAGGTGGCCCAGACGACGTCTGGATCTTCCAGATCTCGGGAGATCTGTCCCAGGCCAATGCGACGAGGGTGACACTGGCCGGTGGAGCGCAGACCAAAAACATCTTCTGGCAGCTCGCCGGGGTTGCGGCCCTGGGAACGACCGCGCACATGGAGGGTCAGGTCCTCTCGAAAACAGCAGTCACGCTCAACACGGGCGCATCCGTGAACGGCAGTCTGTTCGCAGGGACGAACGTCACCCTGATCAAGAACGCGATTGTCAAAAAGTAATCGGGTTGGCTCCTCCACGCGGGTAGGTCGACGAAACTGACGCAGTGGGTTGTCTTTGTCCGACCTCCCGGAGAGTCGGTCTGGCTCACGAGTCGCTCTAACGCTCGCCAGTTGGTTCGCGAGTCTGGCAGCAGCCGGTCGCACCAACTGGCGAGCCTTATGCGCTTCCCCGCTCGTCGAACGGGAATTGATAACGCACTCTGCACATCAGATAACACATAAAAACGAGTGATCGTCAGTTGGTTCGCGAATCTGGATAAGTCTCGTGTTTTGGCAAGGCTATTGACGTCTTGATTCACAGATGGGCGACCCCTTGTCGGCACCAATGGATTTTGACCGGCCGTAGGCGGACGCACCAACTGGCGACCGCCTCCGGAGTCGGCTCGGTCTGGTTCCGGGCGTCTGGCAGGCGCTGGCAACCCGCGCCGGGGCCAAGGTCGTCAGCTCAAGCACCTATGGATTGGATCTCAGGGATGCTCGACGATCTCGGCCCTTGAATTGTTGAGTCAATAACTTGCAGAAGACCGCTGGCTTGTCGTGGCGAGGTCTGGGATGGTACGACTGAGTCAGAGCGTCTCAATTGTTCTGTGTCCGATTGAGGTGGGGAGGCAGGCAAGCTGGGGTTCGGCGGCATCGAATCTATCGCCCGTCTCTTCGGCATCGCCGCCCATACGAACAGGGTGTTGGTCGTGGTCAGAGTCGTGGATAAGGTTTTGCCGCGATCCAGATCGTCCGAGATGAGGTCTTCACCCTGGTAAGATATTAAATCTTAATCAATCGTTGACATGAGCAAGTTATTGACTCAGCGATCTTGAGGGCTGGAGTGGGGACGACGCGAACCACGCTCGACCGAGATTGGGGTACACTCTCCGAAATGAAGAGCGATCGCCGAGCGCATTGGATTCAGGTCGAGTGCCGTTGCTTCCGGCTGAGAGAGGGACTATAATGGGGGGGCGATCATCTTGAGCCAAAGGCCTAACGACGACCATCCCGAGAGGCCGAAGCCAAGGCCCGAAGATAAGGGCTCGGGGGGGAAATTCCGCGGGCCAAAGCCCCTGTCGGATATCCTGGGTGACCTGTTTGCCGCGCGGGGTCTGGCGCGGGTCCAGGCGACAGGAGAGTTGGAGGCAGCCTGGGCCGACGCGGTCGGCGAGCCGGGCAGTCGCCACACGAAGGTTGAGGGTCTGCGTCGAGGCATCCTGAATATTACGGTCGCCCACCCCACGCTGCTCGAAGAGTTGGCGTCCTTCCAGAAGTCTCACTTATTGGCCGCCTTGCGACGATTGATGGTCGGCACGCCGATCCATGATATCCGGTTCCGAGTTGGCACGATCGACGGGGGTGGCCCCTCCGAGTCGCCCCCACCTCCGCGGCCCGGCCGCCGTCGCGGTTGAGCCGGCCTCAGGCCTCATTCGCGATCGGCGTTAAACCTCTCCCAGCCTACCGGGCGGGAGGCGACCTAGGACAGCCGATCGCGCGTCGAAGAGACTCTCCATCCATTGGCGCTTGAGCAAATTCGAGATGACGAGCGAGGGAGCCGAGACTTTGGACCATGATGCCGACGCGGTGATGACGACTGTCGACGACGGAGCGGGCTACTCCGAGGCGAATATCAAAGTCCTCGAAGGGATCGAAGCGATCCGCCTGCGCCCGGGCATGTATATCGGCGACACCACGTTGAGGGGGCTGCACCACCTCGTCTATGAGGTTGTCGACAACTCGATCGACGAGGCGCTTGCCGGGCACTGCAAGAACATCCATGTGACGATCCACGTCGACGGCTCGGCGTCGATCGTTGACGATGGGCGCGGCATCCCTGTCGGCACGCACCACCAGTTCGCCCCGATGAGCACGCTCGAAGTCGTCCTGACCAAGCCGCACGCGGGCGGCAAGTTTGACCACGATACCTATAAGGTTTCGGGCGGGCTGCACGGGGTCGGCGTCACGGTCGTCAACGCCCTTTCGGAGTGGCTTGAAGCCGAGGTCCATCGCGATGGCAAGATCTACCTCCAAGACTATCGCCAGGGACTCTCGCAAGGCCCCGTCAGGACCACCGGCACCTCGAAAGCCTCGGGCACCAGGATTCGCTTCCTGCCTGACGCCGAGATCTTCCCCAAGATCGACTTCGATTCCGACACCCTCGAAAAGCGGCTTCGTGAGCTGTCGTATCTCAACCAGGGGATCCGGATCGCATTCACCGACGAGCGCGGGGACGAGCCGAAGCATGAGGAGTTCTTCTCCTCGGGCGGGCTGGGGGAGTTTGTCCTCTATTTGAATCGTTCCCAGACGCCGATCCACACCCCGGTGGTGCTTTCGGGCAAGGACGATGACAAGGGCGTTGAAGTCGACGTGGCGTTGCAATACAACGAGTCGTACAGCGAGATGCTGGTCTCCTACTGCAACAACATCAATACGGTTGAGGGCGGCACGCACCTCACCGGGTTTCGCTCCGCACTGACGCGAACCCTGAACATCTACGCCAAGGCCGCAGCCCCCGCGCGAAACAAAGACCTGGCGATCCTCGGCGAAGACTTCAAAGAGGGTCTGACGGCGATCATCAGCGTCCGGGTGCCCGACCCGCAGTTCGAGGGTCAGACCAAGACGAAGCTGGGCAACAGCGAAGTCGAGGGGATCGTCGCCAAGATCGTCAACGACAAGCTGGGCGCGTTCCTGGAGCAGAACCCGCAGGCGGCGAAGAAGGTGATCGCCAAGGCACAGATGGCGGCCGAGGCCCGCGAGGCGGCACGGAAATCGCGAGAGTTGGTCCGCAACCGCAAGGGGGTGCTCTCCGGCGGCGGCCTGCCCGGCAAGCTGATGGACTGCACGACGCACGACCAGAATTCAAGCGAGATCTTTCTCGTCGAAGGTGACTCGGCAGGCGGGACCGCCGAAGGGGGCCGCGACCGGCTCTACCAGGCGATCCTCCCGCTCCGAGGCAAGATCCTCAACGTCGAACGCGCCCGGCTCGACCGAGTGCTCGGCAACGATGAGGTCCGCAACATCATCACCGCGATCGGCAACGGCATTGGAGACGAGGAAGACCCGAGCAAGCGTCGATACGGCAAGATCGTCATGATGTCCGACGCCGACGTTGACGGCTCGCACATTCGGACCTTGCTGATGACCTTCTTCTACCGGCAGATGCCGAGGCTTGTCGCTGAGGGACACCTCTACGTCGCCCAGCCGCCGCTGTACATGCTCACGCAGAAGAAGGTCCGCAAGTATGTGCAGACCGAGCCCGAGATGCAGGCGATTCTCGTCGAAGCCGGCCTCGCTGACGCCAAGCTCGTCCCGCTTGGCACAGACGGCGTCGAGCCGATCGAGGGCGAACGGCTTCGGGCGCTCAACGAGATCGTTTTCGGCCTCGACCACGCGCTTCGGGCGTTCGGGAGACGCAACCGGCCGATCCGCGAGTTCCTCGGCCGGGTCCACCCGTCAACCGACGCCAGGCTCGACCCCAAGGCCGGGATGCTCCCGCTCTACCTCGTCGAAGACGTCACTGCCGAGCACTGGCTCTATTCGGCCGAAGAGCTTGAGTCCTACCACAGCGCTCGCAACCCAACAGCCGCTGACGCTGAACCCACGCTCGCTGAGAACGGTGATATCGAGGCCCCGGCCGGACTCCGAGTCACCGAACTTCACGAGGTGCGCACGCTCAATAAGTGGCTCGCTCGGCTCCGTGACGAGTTCGACATGCGGGCGGATGTGTTGCTGCCGATCGAGATCACCGGCGATGACCCGCCGCCCCGATTCATCCTTGACCGAGACGGTGACGAGCACCCGCTCCTCGACCTCCGCTCACTTGCGGCGACGGTCCGGCACCTGGGCGAGAAGGGGATGAAGATCACCCGGTTCAAGGGCCTGGGGGAGATGGACGCCGAGCAGCTCTGGGAGACGACGATGGACCCCACCCGTCGGACCCTGATGCAGGTTCAGCTCAAAGACGTCGCCTCCGCGAACGACCTGTTCACCACACTGATGGGGGACGACGTCGAGCCCCGTCGCCAGTTCATCGAGAAGCATGCGCTTGAGGTCAAGAATCTCGACGTTTGAACCCGTTGCGGTCGGTTTTTCGGAGGGTCAGAGTGGAATCTCTGCGGCCCGTCAGCCCGCCGCGCCAAGGGGCGTGCGGGACGGGTTGGAGATGGCGCGAGAGGCCGAGAGGGCTGTTTGTGGGGGCAGGTTGCCCCGTCATTTGAGGATCGGCATCCGATTCCGGCCATTCGAGGTGAATCAAAGCGGTTAGGAATTTGGATCTTTCGATCCCCTCTGTCGGGTCGGATTGGACGAGGGGTCGTCGGGCGATAAGGTCACTCGTCCCTCCACCCTTGACCAAAGGGGGAAGGGCACCAGAGCGTTCTGCGTCGTGTTCGCGTGCAATCGTTGCTCCGCAAGTTTGGTTTGAGTTGGTTCGGATGAAACGAGGATGGTCGGCCGGGGCGAATTGCCAGGCCCCCGCCCTTGCCCAGCCTCCACGTCGGGGGTAAGGGCCATCGCGAAGACCAGCCCGGCGCGTCTCTCGAAAGGGAGCGGGCCCGGGGCGCTTTCCCGAAGGTTGAACGGATGGGTGGCTGGGGAGACGAGTTCGAGCCGGAGATGCCCCGTTTCGAGCGGGACGAGATCGGCGACGACCGCCGAGGGGGCGAACCTCGCCCTTCGCTCGGCAACGACCGCCGAGGGGGCGAACCTCGCCCGTCGCTCGGCAATAACCGCCGAGGGGGTGACTCTCGCCCATCGCTCGGCAATGATCGCCGAGAGGGTGAACCGCGCCCATCGCTCGGCAATGACCGCCGAGAGGGTGAACCTCGCCCATCGCTTGGTGACGACCGCCGAGGGAGCGAACCTCGCCCGTCACTGGGTGACGACCGCCGAGGGAGCGAACCTCGCCCGTCACTGGGTGACGACCGCCGAGGGAGCGAACCTCGCCCGTCACTGGGTGATGACCGTCGAGGGAGCGAACCGCGCCCATCGCTCGGCAGCGCCGGGTCGAACGGCAATGCGAATTCAGGCGATGGCAGCGGCGACCGCGACGAGCCGGGGGCCGAGCGCCGGAGCCGACCGCCCCGTCGCCAGGGCCGGCCCAACCGGGAAGGCCCGTCGGGGATCGCCCAGAAGGTCGCCCGCGAGTTCAGCGACGGCGTCCGATCACGCGGGCAGTCCTACTTCGCCAAGAATCGGGTCGCGATCACAGCCGCCTCGCCTGGCGAGGTCGTGGCGCGGGTCAGGGGGACGGACAAGTATCGCGTCCGACTCCGGATTCGCGGCCAGAAGCTGATCGCGACCTGCAGTTGCCCCTACTTCGCCCCATTTGGCGACCCATGCAAGCACCTCTGGGCAACGATCCTCGCGGTCGACGCCAGCGGCCTGCTCGCCTCGGCCCCGATGCGTCCGCTCAAGCTCATCACCGACGTAGGGCCGCGCACTCGGCAGGTTGAAGATCATCCGCCGCAAACCCCGGGCGAACCCAACGGCCCGCTCGCCCTCCCCCTGCCCAACGACGCCCCCGGCAACGCCCCCAGCCGACCGCCGAGGGACGCCGCCCGGCCTCCCCGCGACAACGGCCGACGCCAGCCGCCCCCCGCCTCAGGCGGCTCCTATCGGACCGGCTACGGACCCGCCCCCAGCCAGGGTTATGGACCCGGCCAGGGTTACGGACCCGGACCCGGATCGGGCCAGGGTTACGGACCGGGCCAGGGTTATGGACCCGGCCCCGGACCAGGACCCGGATCAGGCCAGGGCTATGGACCCGGCCAGGGTTACGGACCCGGACCCGCGCCGCAAGGCCCGCCCCCCGGCCCAAGCGGGGCGCGAGGGCGGACTCCAAAAGAGAAGACCCGTCGGCCCGCGAGAGGGACGACGCCGCCGATCGACCCCAACTTCCTCATCAACAACGGCTCGTCGCAAGGCCCCAACGGCCCGACGCCGCCGCGAGCACCAACACCGCCAAGAGGCCCAGCGCAGCGAGCACCAATGCCGCCGCGAGCACCAATGCCGCCGCGTGTGCCGATGCCGCCAAGAGGCCAGTTGCCCGTGGCGCGGGGGCCGATGCACGTCCGCAACAATCGGGCGGTCCGGCAGCAGCCCATCCCAGCGCAGAAGCTCGTCCGCAACACGAAGCGGATGCTCGCCTACATCGTCGACATCCCCGCGACCCTCGCCGCAAATCAGGTTGTGATCGAGTTGGGGCGTCGGCTCCGCAAGCCAAATGGCGAGTGGAGCGACCTCAAGGTCTGGCGGCACTCGGGCACCCCCACAATCGCCCAGCACCGCTATGACGTTGAGGACGACGAGTTGCTCGCGCTGCTCCTCGAAGCCCAGGCGACCTCCTCGACCACAGCGACGACGCTCGCTAGCGGCTTCGGCGACCTTCCGGGCACGTCAAAGTTTGTGCTCGATACCGACCGCCAGGCCGCGATCATCGAGACCCTATCGAAGACGGGCCGGCTCCGCATCCGCCGCAGTAACGGTGAGGAAAATCCCCCGGTGCTGAAGTGGTTGCCCGCCGTCTGGCGGTTTGGCATCGACATCAAGGCCGACCCCTCGGGCAAGCGATGGACCTGGCGCGGCGTCCTCCGCCGTAAGGTGAATGGTGAAGATCAGAAGATGGATCTCGGCGAGCCGATCGCCCTGTTAAACGGCCTGGTGATCCTCGGCAACGGCCGCGCCTCGCCGTTCGACGACGCCGGCATCTTCCTCTGGATGATGCGGATTCGTCACGAAAAAGAAATGGTCTTCAACGACGCCGCCGAGCAAGACCTCAAGCTCTCGAAGATCTTCGCCGACGCCAAGGTGCCCCCGTCTGAACTCATCGACTCGATCAAGTTCGTCGATGTCGAAGGCGTTCCTCAACCCAGCCTCACCTTGCGCACCCCCCGACAGAGTTGGGGCGACCGGCTCAGCGGAGAGCTGCAATTCCTCTACACGGGTGAGGCTGGCGAGATTCCCGTCCCCGCGCAGTGGAACGGCCCGCTCGAAGTCTCTTGCGAACTCGGGGTCGTCGTCCACCGCAACGAGACCATCGAATCTGAGGCCGCCGTCCGGCTCTTCGAGATGGGCTTCCGCGAGACCAAAGACCACCTCCTGCCCGCCGGCACGCTCGAGCTTCCCGCGAAGCGGCTGGCGGCAGTCACAAAAGAACTCGTCGCGCTTGGCTGGAAGGTCGAGGCCGAGGGAGCGATTATCCACCCGGCGGGCGAATTCAAGCTCAACGTGACAACCGGCATCGACTGGTTCGAACTCGGCGGGGCCGTCGATTTCGGCGGCCAGAGCGTCCCCCTGCCCGACCTGCTCGCCGCCGCCCGTCGAGGCGAGACGATGGTCGAACTCGGCGACGGCTCGATGGGGATGCTCCCCGAAGACTGGCTCAAAAAATACGGCCTACTCGCTGACCTCGGCACCTCCGAAGAAGGCGGGCTCCGGTTCGGCCGCGCCCAGGCCGGCCTGCTCGACGCCCTGATCGCCGCACAGCCCGAGATCCGCGTCGACATGGCCTTCGGTAAGGTCCGCAAGGCCCTGCCCCGGTTCGACGGCCTCACCCCCCGAGATGCCCCCGCCGGCTTCCGGGGCGAGCTGCGACCCTATCAGTGCGAGGGGCTCGGCTGGCTCGACTACCTCCAGAAATTCGAGTTCGGTGGTATCCTCGCTGACGACATGGGGCTGGGCAAGACCGTGCAGGTGCTCGCCATGCTCCAGAGCCGCAGGGCCAGGAGGCAATCCAAAGGCCCATCGCTGATCGTCGTCCCACGCTCGCTTGTCTTCAACTGGATGGCCGAGGCCGAGCGGTTCACACCCCGCCTTCGCGTGCTCGACTACACCGGCCCTGGACGCCAGGCGCACCGCGAGACGTTTGACGATCACGACCTGATTATCACCACCTACGGGACCCTTCGCACCGATATCGCCGACCTCTGCAACATCGGGTTCGACTGCGTGATCCTCGACGAGGCGCAGGCGATCAAGAACGCCGACAGCCAGGCTGCCAAGGCGGCTCGACTGCTCAAGGGCAAACACCGGCTGGCGATGACCGGCACGCCGATCGAGAACCACCTCGGCGAACTCTGGTCGATCTTCGAGTTCCTCAACCCTGGGATGCTCGGGACCGCCAGCGTCTTCAAGCGGCACACCTCGAGCGCCTCAGCCGCTGACGACGGCTCGCGTGCCCTGATCGCCCGGTCGCTCCGGCCATTCATCCTCAGACGCACCAAGGCGCAGGTCGTTCAGGATCTTCCCGAGAAGACCGAGCTAACCCTCCACTGCGACATGGAGCCTGCGCAGCGGAAGACCTATGAAGATCTGCGTGCACACTACCGCCAGGCGCTCTTGCGCAAAGACGCCGCCGACCTCAACAAGTCGAAGATCGAGGTCCTCGAAGCCCTGCTCCGGCTCCGCCAGGCCGCATGTCACCCCGGCCTGATCGACCCTGCCCGCGCCAATGAGCCGAGCGCCAAGCTCGACATGCTCCTGCCGCAGCTTGCCGAAGTGGTCGCCGAAGGGCACAAGGTGCTCATTTTCTCGCAGTTCACCAGTTTCCTGGCCCTGGTGAGACAGCGGCTTGAAACCGAGGGGATCGCCTACGAATACCTCGACGGCCGCACCCGCAACCGCGCCCAACGGGTCGAGAATTTCCAGACCGACCCGAAGATCCCCGTCTTCCTCATCAGCCTCAAAGCGGGCGGCCTCGGTCTAAACCTCACGGCCGCAGGATATGTCTACCTGCTCGATCCCTGGTGGAACCCCGCCGTCGAGGCGCAGGCGATCGACCGATCGCACCGGATCGGCCAGACCCAGCGCGTCTTTGCCTATCGCCTGATCTGCCGAGACACCGTCGAGCAAAAAATCCTCGAACTCCAGCAGAAAAAGCGTGACCTCGCCGACGCCATCCTCAACGCCGACAACAAGGGCGTGATCGCCGGTATCACCCGCGACGACCTGGAATTCCTCCTCTCGTAAGCACCCACGGTTCTCGGATCAGAACCACCCGTTCTCAATCGCAAGACACTCTCCCGTCGGGTGAGGGTCTTGCGAGACGATGACCAGCCCCTCATCCCAACGCGAGACATCGGCACGAGGCGGTTCGGCGCTTCTCGTTGGTCGTCACACCGGGGTTGGGCGAGTCTAGGCAGGCCGTAAACGGCTTGAGGAAGTCAACCCGCAGCCCCTGCCGGAACGTCGCGAGTGACCGCCATTTGGCTCCGAAGTCAAAAAAGCACCCCTGCGCGACGTCGAAACGTTGCGAAGGGGTGCCTGGTTTTGATCACGCGAATTCTTAGACCGCGTCGGCCAGCTTGCGGGTCTTGCGGCGAAGATAGGGAGCGAGCATGAGCAGACCGCCGACACCCATCAGAGCGATTGTCGTCGGCTCGGGCACGGCCGGGCTGACCAGCGAGACGCTGAAGTCGTTCTTGCTGTCGGGCGGGGTGCCCGGCGGGGTGTAGGGGTCAAGCCTGACCGAGATCACCCGACCGTCGAGGATAATCGTGGCGGGCGAGAGTACGGGGCCTCCCGTGTAGATGTTGTTGATCGTTGAACCGTTCGACGCCAAGAAACCGGCAATCGTCCCGGTGATGCCGGTGAGGGTCGCTGTCGTGCCGGTGCCGACGTGGGTGAACGTCAGCGTGTAGTTGTAGCCGATGTTGAAGGCGTCACTGCTACCCGCGGGGGTCGTGCTGGAGACCGACGTCGTCCCGTAGGTGACGTGGATCGGGCTTCCCACCGACGTGAGGTCGATGTCACCGGGCTGGTCGGTGAATGACGAGAGAGTGACGGTGCTGCCGCCGACCGTGGTGGCGTTGGGGATCGGCGAATTTATGGTCTCTGTAACCTGCACGAGGAAGATGGCCTTGGCCTCTCCCGCGAACAACCCCAAGGCCACAAACCCTGCCGCCAAGCTCAATCTAGTGCCGAGACGAATCATTCGGAAACTCCTCTCCCTCAGTAGATGTCAGTCTAGTCGCCCGTGTCGGATCGCCGATCACGGCAGACCCCCTATCCTCGGGGGTCCTCCATGCGATTCCCCGCTCGACCAGATCGGTTGACCTGTCGATCATCCATGACAATCGCTCATCCAAGCACATGGGATGCCGTGTTAGTGACAAAGTCCGCAAAATCGCGGTCCTCGTCATTATTGCTAAT
Source organism: Isosphaeraceae bacterium (assembly GCA_025356435.1). Lineage (GTDB taxonomy): Bacteria > Planctomycetota > Planctomycetia > Isosphaerales > Isosphaeraceae > CAMFLR01. Next base: position 28,408 of record JANXSY010000075.1, read on the forward strand.
TTGTATGAGAGAAGATACCCCGATGCGATATTGCATCGGGGTGCCTAGATTTCGATCAGAGGTGCCTCGATCAGCTAAGGTCGGCGGTCGCCTTGCGACGGCGAAGCCGGGAGGCGATCAGTAGCAGGCCGCCGACGCCCATGAGAGCCATCGTCGTCGGCTCGGGGACCGTCGGGGGAACCTGGGGTGTCGAATTCGGACTGAACAACGCGACGCTGAAGTCTGCATTGGTGTCGGGCGGGGTGCCCGGCGGGGTGTAGGGGTCGAGCCTGACCGAGATCACCCGACCATCGAGGATGATCGTGGCGGGCAAAGTCACGGGGCCACCCGTGTAGGTGTTGTTCAGCGTCGAGCCATTCGACGCCACGTTGCCTGAAATCGTCCCAGTGACGCCGGTAAGGGTCGCCGTCGAGCCGGTGCCGACGTGGGTGAACGTCAGCGTATAGTTGTAGCCAATGTTGAAGGCGTCACTGCTGCCCACGGGGGTCGTGCTCGTGACAGACGTCGCCCCATAGGTCAAGTGGATCGGGCTTCCCACCGCCGTGAGGTCGACATCACCGGGCTGGGAAATGAACGACGATAGAGTGACGGTGCTGCCGCCGACCGTGGTGGCTTTGGGGATCGGCGCATTTATGGTCTCTGTAACCTGAACGAGGAAGACGGCCTTTGCCTCTCCCGCGAACAACCCCAAGGCAACGAACCCTGCCGCCAAGCTCAATCTAGTGCCGAGATGAATCATTCGGAAACTCCTCTCCCTCAATAGATGTCCATCGAGTCGCCCGTGTCGGATCGCCGATCACGGCAGACCCCCTATTCTCGGGGGCCTTCCATGCGTTTCTCTTCCCGACCCAGGTCGAACAACCCGGGCATCTTCCCTGACAGGCCATCCTACTAGCATATAAAATGCCGAAAGTGCGAGAATTCTCTCTCGAAAGAGTCCTACGCGTCAATATGATCTTGTCTGCGCATGAAGAAGCCCCGGCGCGACGTCTCTTCTCGACGTCACGCCGGGGTGGTGAGGGTTTGGTATGGGGCCTCGATCAGCTGAGATCGGCGGTCATTTTGCGACAACGGATGAGGGGTGTGGTGAGCAGTAGATTGCTTATCATATAAAAATGCCGAAATTGCGGAAGTTCGCGTTCGGTAAGAGACCTGTCCGTAAATGGGTCTTTTTATGCGCATGGAAAAACCCCGGCGTGACGTTTCTCAACGTCACGCCGGGGTGTCGGGGATTCGGTATAGGGGGGGGCCTCGATCAGCCGAGGTCGGCGGTCGCCTTACGGCGGCGGATTCGGGGGGCGATCAGCAGCAGGCCGCCGAGACCCATCAACGCCATCGTCGTCGGCTCGGGGACGGTGAAGATCGCCGGGTCGATGGGGTCGATCAGCGACACGCTGAAGTTCCGCCGGAAGCTCGGCGGAGTGCCGGGCGGGGTCCAGTCGTCGAGCCTGACGGAGACCGAGACGCCGTCAACCTTGACGACCGTCGCCGCGTTGATCGGCCCGCCGGTGTAGATGTTGTCGAGCGTCGAACCACGCGCCGTGAGGTTGCCGACGATCTGCCCCGAGACGTTGACCGTGGCCATGCCGCCGACCGGCTCACCATCAAGGATGTGCGCGAGTGTAAGTGTCCAGCCATAATTCAGGTTGACCGCGTCAACACTGCTCGTATTCGAGCTGGTCGTCGATGTGGTGCCGAAGGTCACGTGAATCGGGCTGATCGTGCCGCCGAGGTCGATGTCTGACGGCGCACCTTTGTACGTCGCGAGCGTGACGGTGCTCTGGCCGATAACCGATGTGACGGAGTCTGGGTTCGGCCCATTGAGGGTCGCCGTTACCTGGACGAGGAACGCAGCGCGTGCCTCGCTGTGGAACATCCCGAGGGCGATGATCGCCGCCGCCGAAAACAGCATCTTGCCGTGTCGCATCATGCTAAGAAACTCCTTTTCTCTTCGTTGCGGATCGCCGATGGTCCGGGGTCGACCCCGCGGCGACTGATCTTCCGCCCTGCAACGACCCTCGACACGCTCCGACATCGCCCCGGTTCGTCTCCCGGAGGCTCGCGGCTCGATTCCTTTCGAGGACGCTGGGGGCTTCTTCGCGAAGCGATCGACCCCGTTTCGGCGTGAGCCTACCCGATCGTCGCTCGGAGTCCAAGGCCGATTCGTGACGAACATGAAGAATCGGACATGCCTGTCGTCCGTGACGATGTCACAGGGACAATCTCGACCGAAGATCGCCACGATTCGTCGCGAGCGGCCTTGCCCGACGCGATGGGCGACAGCGGGTCGATCCCACTCCCAAGGGGCGGAAGAACGCACGTCTGGTCCGCGCCCCCAACGACGAAAATCGATTCCAAACGCCTCTCAGACTCCAACACGCATCAGCCCTCTTTTTCACTTGTTTTCGGCCCTGACCGCTTCCAGACCGGCCATCCGGCGTATGTTTGTCGCTTCTCTTCTAAGGACCGCGGACGCTTGGGAATGTCATTTTTGTCATTTTCTAGAAGAACGTCCTTGCTTCAATCCGATTGTTGTCATAGCGTGAAGCTCTCGGCCCTGTCTAGCACGGGTTGAACCACGTCTCATCTCGTTGGAGTCGTCCACCATGTCTGCGGTGCAATCACGCGTCGTTCGTCGTTCGTCCCGCCTGGGAATCCTCGCCCTGTTCGCCTCGGTCGCGCTGGTCGGTTGCGACGACGGCAACAAGACGGGGTCCCAGGCGAAGCCGGATACCGCCCAGGAAGTCAAGGCGAACACCAACATGTCCGACTTCATGGCCACTCAGAAGGGAGCAACCAAGGCGGCCACCGCCCCGGCGAAGTAATCCCCAGCCGATCGCTGATCGGCCCCGCATTGCCCTAGGATCAAATCTCGTCCCCCCCCCCAAAAATCGTCGTGTCTCGCGTCGCCACCCCTATGATAGAGAGGTGGTCGCATCGTCGGCCACATGGGAGAATTGTATGAAAACTCGTTCGCGACAGGGATTCACGCTCATCGAGCTGCTTGTGGTCATCGCCATCATTGCCGTGCTGATCGCGCTTCTGCTGCCGGCCGTCCAGGCCGCCCGCGAGGCCGCCAGGCGGTCGCAATGCATCAACAACCTGAAGCAGCTCGGGCTGGCGATGCACAATTATCACTCCACAAACGACCGGTTCCCGCTCGGGTCGTCGCAAGCCCCGTATGACCTCTCGGGCAACACCACCGGCTTCCCCGGCTGGGACGACTGGAGCGCCCAGGCGTGCATGCTCAACTTCATGGAGCAGAACGCCATTTATAACTCGATCAACTTCAGTTTCGCCGTTGCCTGGGGCGGCCAGCCCAGCGCCAAAATCAATTCGACGGCCTATAATACCAAGGTCAGTACATTCCTCTGCCCGTCCGACGGCAACGCGGGCAATGTAAACATCAACAGCTATCACGCCAGCCTTGGCACGTCGACCTACAATTGCTGCAACAACCCCGGCGCGGTCCAGACCACCGGCGTCTTCGGCTACGCCCGAGGCAGCGGTATCCGCGACATCATCGACGGCACCTCGAACACGATCGCCTACTCTGAGGGGATCGTCGGCGCGAGTAACGGCTCGCTCCTCGGCCGATCGACGGGCAACGTCAGCAGCAGCGGGGCCGCGAACCAGGCGGACATCAGCCGGATGCCCAGCAACAACGGCATGGCGCTCGTTCAGGCCGACATATTGACTTGCAACAACGCCGCGAAGACCAGCTACGGCACCGGCCGGGGCAACCACTGGGGTGCCGGCGCGATGGGATACTCGATGTTCAACACCGTGATCCCGCCCAACTACACCACCACCTGGAGCGCCTGCCGGATGGACTGCTGCCCGCAGGCCGAGCACGCGCACTATCAGGTTGCCAACAGCTTCCACTCCGGCGGCGTCAACGCCCTGATGGCTGACGGCAGCGTCAAGTTCATCAAGAGCTCGATCAGTTGGATGACGTGGTGGTCCCTCGGCACCATCGCCAACGGCGAAGTCATCTCCTCCGACGCCTATTAATCGCGACCGACATCCCCCTGCCCTCTCCCCGGCCCCGCCCGTCAGACTCCTTGACGGGCGGGGCCTTTTTTGTTGCCCACCCATTTCCGGTAGGAACCGAAAGCGCGATCAAGGCCAACGTATCGACAGCTCCCCCACAAGGGAGGACGGGACCAGATGTCGTTTTCCGGCAGATGGTTACGCTCCAGGTCTCATGAAATCTCACCGATACGACACGATTCGCGGGACGCCCCTCCTCGATTTCCCGATGGTGTCTGGTGTACGGGCCACGACGGCGGCCCCGCGCCCTTGATTAGCACCATGAATCCGAGGCCAGTCCCATGTCCGAATGCTCGCAAGCCAAGATCGACGCCAACCGCCTCAACGCCCAGAAGTCAACCGGCCCCCGCACCGCCGATGGCAAGGCGATCGCCAGCGCAAACTCTCTGAAGCACGGATTTTGCGCCGCGACCGCTCCCGTCCCGGGCGAAGATCCCCAGATCCTCGTCGATCGCAATGA
>JANXSY010000078.1 GCA_025356435.1 Isosphaeraceae bacterium
TCAGGAATGGTAGCGTTTGAGGTCAAGACCCCGCGTCACCCGTCCCGGCGTGCCCACCCCGCCAGGCAACAATCCGGCCGGTCGGGATTTCCCGACCGGCCGTCAGATCACAAGTTTATAAGCCGACAACCGCTCATTGGCCGGTCATGGGAAGTGGGCTCTCCCCGGTCGGCGTGAGCACAATCCGCATCCATCCAGACGGGTCGAGGTCACTGATCGTAGTGATGGTGTAGCCCCGGAGTTTCACATTGTCCAGGGGCACATTCAGCGGTTTGGACCGGATCGCCGTGGCAAATCCCTGGAAGATGAAGACCGACCGGAAGGGGTCGAGCGGCAGGGCTTTGGCCTCGTCGTCGTTGATCGCATAAACCTTCGACCCCGCGCCTGGGGTGAAATTCTTCAGGCTCCCCGTGAGACGGATCGTGCCGTTGGGGTCGGTGACGGGCTTGATGTCGAAGACAAACTCCGCCTTTGAGGCGACGAGGCGATAGACCTTGGCCGTCGCGCCTCCAAACCCCGACTTGGCAACCTGCGCCGGGACGGGGATGTCGAGTTGGAGGTCGTGGGCGATCACAACCAGATGTCCTTCGGCGTCGACCGCGAACTCCGGGGCGTCTTTGGGCCGCTTGATCCGGATCGCCTGGGTCTCGGGCGTGTTGGCGGCATTGGCCGCGTCGACCGCCTTGAGATAGGTGGGGAAGTCGATATTCTTCGTGATCTTCACGGCATCTTTCGGGGACGTGCCGGGCGTGACTTTTTGTGTCACGATCATCAGGTTCTGGACGTCCGCCACCTGGGGAGACGAGAGATAGCCCCCGACGACGTTATTCGCGACCGAGGCCAGATGAATGTCGGCCGAGATCCCGGCGGCGGGCTGGGCAAATTTGGGCGGCTGGGGGATATCGGCCCCGCCTTGCTCCGTGCCGGAAGTCCATTTAAGTGTCCCGCCGATCGAGGCATTCTCTGTCCGAGAACGCAGCGAGAGGCCGGCGACGGAGATGTCCTTGACCGTGAGGGTGCCGTCACCCCGGAGGAACTGGCCGATCTTGGAATTCTGTTCGGACTGAGCGAGGCCCGCCCTCTCGGCAGCCTCCTCGGCGGCACCCTGGGCGACATTTTGCCTGATTCGTCCGATGGCTGAGTCATAAACCTTGGCGATGATCTTCTGCTGACCGAGCCCAATCGCCGAGGCGATCAGTCGAGGCAGGCCCTTGCCGGGGGTGGGCGTCGAGCAAACCTGCGCATTGATGTTGTGCGTGGGATTCGGCTGGATCTGCAGGCCGAAGGGGGTGAGGACGGCTGTGATCGTCATCATGCTGCTATCGGTCGACGTGGCCGAGAATTGGTACAACTTCGCGGCCCGTTGGCCCTTCTGATCGCCGGCGACCTGCGTCTGGAAGTCGGTAATCGGGGTCACGCTCGTAAGATACTGGCTGTTATTAAACGCGATGCCCTGGTCGGAGGGAACGAGGCTGAATCCGGCATAGGGGCCAGCGGTGACCTGCGAAACATATCCTCCACGGGCGATCGGTCCGCTCGTGACGACCTGCTTCGCCAGAACCGGATAGAGCGAGGCGGCGTCGGCTGAGATGTCAAGGTTGGGGGCGTTGAAGAGGTCGTCGGCCGCAGCCTGAAGTTCGGTCGAGTAAGACCAGGGGTTCGTCTGGCGAAGCGATCCGAGGGCCAGCCGGAGCTTTTTCAACGACTCTTGCCGCGACTGCACTGACTTGGCGCTTTCATAGTCGCGAAGGGCACCGCCGAGCTTACCGTCGATGAACGTATTCCAGTTCTTCCGGTTTGCCGCGTCGTCGGCCGTGCCCATATCGCCTACGAGGGCGTCGGAGAGGTGACGCTCGGCCCAGGCGAGCCGCACTCGGGGGCTAAGCCAAGACCTCATCGCTTCGCGGAGGTCATTCGCGGGGGCCCAAGTCAGTCCTTCAAGGCCAGTCGAGAGCCGCCAGACCCTGTTCAGCGGGCCGAGACGCTCATTTGAAGAATTCGCTGCGGCGTAGGCGTCGAGTTCGCGACGAACCTCGTCGAGATACGCATTCCAGCCCGCCGCAGCCTCGGGCGCGTTCGTCACCCAGCCCTTGCGAATCGCGTCAATCGCCCTCGTGATCGAGGAGAAGCTCGGCGCGGCGGGCGCGGAGGCGGTCTGCGCCCGGCTGGTGCCGACGATACCCATACCGATCACGAACGCGACGAACGTGGTTCGCCACTGATGAGCCATCCCAGCGCGTAGCATCGTTAAACTCTCCCTGATGCGAGACTCGTACCTCTGCCGACGGCATTCGACCCAATAAATTTCATCGCACGATGATTCCAGGCCACTTGACCCCAAAACCGGGAGTCTCTCTCCGATGAAACGATTTTACCGGGTCTGAGGAAGGTAAGTTCGTGGTTCCACGTCAAACGGTCGCAGACGACACTAACCCACGACGAGACGAGACTCCCCAAGCAGCCCGTGTGCCGAAAACGAACAACGTTGAGAGAACGGCAGGGACTTTCTCAACCACCCGGTTGTCTTGTTACAATAATTTGAGTCCGATCGCCATCAGCATCCCTTCGAATCTTTCCCCTTCATTTTTCTTTCGCGCAACCGGTCTCTGATCGGGAAGGCTCCCTCCATGATCCAGGCATGCAAGGCTCCTTTCACTCTCTTTTTCCTCTGCTTGACCCTCACGCTGATAAACGGCGGCTGCGATTCCGGTAGCGGCGGGCCGCCCAAGGCTCCGAATGTCGGGCTGAACTCGACGGGGCCGAAAGTCGAGACGACGCCATCCACCTCAGCCGCAAAGGGCGACGAGAAGGCTGCGCCCAGTATTGCCGGAGACAGACTCGCGAACCTCGCGCCGATCGTCGAAAATCGCGTCGCCGCGCAGGATCCCAGTCCCTTCCGCTTCGCGGAGATCGCCAAAGACTCGGGCATCGATTTCGTTCATGTCTCGGGGATGAATGAAAAGAAGAACTTCCCCACTGCCAACGGGTCGGGCGTGGCGATGTTCGACTACGACGGCGACGGCAAGCTCGACCTCTATTTCGCGACCTGTACCTATTTCCCAATTGGCTCGCAGAAGACCGGATCGAACAAGCTCTACAAGGGTCTTGGCGACGGCAAATTTAAGGACATGACCAAGGAGAGCGGCCTGGGATTTGAGGGATTCTGCCACGGGATCATCGCCGGTGACATCGACAACGACGGCGACGCCGACGTCTTCCTCTGCAATTACGGCCAGAACGTCCTCTACCTGAACAACGGTAACGGCACATTCACCGACATCAGCAAGAAGGCCGGTATCGACAAACAGGGCTGGTCGTCGAGCGGGGCGATGCTCGACTACGACAATGACGGTGACCTGGACATCTACGTCTCGAATTACGGCGACTGGAAGCTGCCCGAGGACGACGTCTTTTGCGGAGACGTTGCCAAGGGGGTACGGCTCTATTGCTCGCCAAGGTCGATCCGCACCACAAAACACTACTTCTATCGCAACAATGGCAATGGCACGTTCACCGACGTCTATTCGACGATCATCTTCGACCCCTTCACCAACCAGTTCCGGGGCCGTGACGACGGGCACGGCTTCGGCGTCGTCACCGCTGACTTTGACGGCGACGGCAAGATTGACATCTATGTCGCCAACGACATGAATCCGAATTTCCTCTTCCGAAACCGGGGCGACGGCACGTTCGAGGATATCACCGAGGCTTCGGGAGCAGCGTTCGACGAGAAGGGACAGGCTCAGTCAGGAATGGGCGTCGACTGCGAGGACGTCAACGGCGACGGCTTGCCCGAGCTATTTGTCTCAAACTTCGCCAATGAATACAACACCTTGTATCAGAACCTCGGCAAGTCGTCGTTCTTGGACTCGACCCCGTTCTTCGGCCTCGCCGCCGACACGATGCCCTACGTGAAATGGGGCACCGCGCTGGTGGATCTTGACTCCGACGGATGGCCCGACATCTTCGTGACGAATGGCCACGTCGACAACAATCGTAAGCTCATTGGCCAGCCGGTCGAGTACGAGGAGCCGCCGCTGCTCCACCGGAACATCGACGGCAAACGATTCAAGCTCGCCATGCGCGATGTCGGCCCTTATTTCAGCAGTCGCCATGTCGGCCGCGGTGCTGCATTTGGAGACCTCGATAACGATGGAGACATCGACATCGTCGTCAATCACAAAGACGGCGCACCTGCGGTCTTACGCAACGATACGCCCCTCAATGGGAATTCGTGGATTCGGTTTCAACTGACCGGGACGAAGAGTAATCGTGACGCAATCGGCACACTCATCAAAGTGCAGGTCGGGCCTCGCACCATCTTTCGTCAGCGGAAGGGCGGATACAGCATGTTGGCCACAAACGACGGCCGGGTCCTGGTCGGTCTCGGCAAAGCCGAAATCATCGACAAAGTGACGATCCTCTGGCCATCAGGCACGAAGCAGATCCTCGAAAACATCAAGCCCGGCCAGACCTTGAAAATCACGGAACCGGCCGCCGGTGGGAAATAAACAACCCATGATCGGTCCCAACATCGCTCAGTTTCATCGCGTAATCTCCGTGCTGGCGTCGACGCTCCTGCTAGGCGTAATAGGTTGCTCGTCGCCCGACGCCCTCTGGCGAGAGGCCGTCGACGCCTTCGCGGCACGAGACTTCTCGACCGCCGATTCGGCGATGACCCAGCTCGCCAAGCTCCGCGTCCCGACGGCCGAGGATTCGATGATGCGAGCACAGCTCGCGATCGCCCGCAATCAGGCCGATGAGGCGTTGGGATACCTGACGCTCGTGCCTGACACGCACCCGATGGCCGCGCAGGCGAGGCTCGAACAGGGCCAGCTCGAACTGCGTCGCAAACGCGCCCGTTTCGCGGAAACGCACTTGCACGAGGCGATCCGGCTCGACCCGAAGCTGGTCCAGGCCCACAGCGAGCTGATCTACATCTACGGAATGCAGCTCAGACGGCGTGCCCTGGCCGATGAGTTCCGCAAGCTGTCCGAACTTGTGCCGCTCACCTATGACCAGGCCTTGCTATGGTGCTTGACACGAGGGTCGGTCTGGGAGCCAATCGAGATCACGATCGAGATGGGCAAGTATCTCGCGGCCGACCCAGACGACCACGAATCTCGGCTGGCGCTGATCGAGAGCCTGAGGAAGCTCAACCGTTATGACGAGGCCGAGCGTGCCCTCGCCCTCCTGCCGGCCGACAACCCCGAAGCCCGCACGGCGAGGGCGAATCTGGCCCTCGATCGGGGCAACGAGGCGGAAGCCGAGACGCTCCTCGCGGGCGGCCCGAAGGTGCATCTTGGGCTCGCGTTGTTGCGAGGTAAGCTGGCGATGGCCCGGGGCAACACATCGGCCGGGGTCGCCGCGTTTCGAGACGCCGTCGCGGCCGAGCCGAACAACCGCAACGCCGTGTTTGGGCTCGCACACGCCCTTCAGAAAGCAGACGACCCCGAGGCCAAGCGTTGCCTCGACGAGTCGGTGCGGCTGGAACGGCTCGGGACGTTGGTGCAGCGAGCCGCGATGCCCGCTTCGAAGAACGACCCCAAAGTCGTTCGGGCCCTTGGTGCGGCCTGCGCTGAGGCCAGCCGATTGCCCGAGGCGCGAGCCTGGTATCGCCTCGCAATCCAGATCGATCCGCTCGATACCGAGGCCCAGCAAGCCCTCTTCAAACTCAACGACGCGAAGCCGCCCTCTCCGTGATCGCGTGTTGTCGCAAAGACGGTTCGAGGATCGAACGGGTCACGGATCAACGGGTTCCTGGAACGCCTTCGTATCAATGACCACGAGTCGTTCGACGACGGGCGACGACCAATACTGCGTGTCGACAATCCAGTTAAAGACATCAAACGCTTCGAGCAACTTGTCGATCAACGGGATCCTTGTCTTCCTCGGTACCGACAGCAATATCGTTTGATGGTGTTGGTCATGAGAGCGTCGGTCCTTTCCAAAGTCTTCACCCTGGGAGCCTGGACTACGTCCTTCAGTTGCCTGTAAAGGTCGACCAGGTTCGCCCCTCCGTCCATCCACGGGAGTTTCCGATCGTTCCGACTCTGTGTCGAAACCATCCTTCCGACTCGCGACACCCTTGCAAACGAATCCGCAGTCCGTAAGACTGAGTTCAGACGTTTGTCAGGGTCAGTCGCGAGGATGTCGATGATCTTCGGACCGGTCTTTAACGCCGAACTGGTCACGACCTCTCGACGGCGGCGCTATTACCTCACGCGGCTGGTCTATGGCCTGATCCTGCTCGCACTCGTGGGCTCGACTTATGAGCAGATGCGAGACATCTCGCGTTCGGGATCGCCCTCCAACGCCTCGTACCTGGCCGACACGGCATCGGCGATCTTCACGACCTTCATCACCACGCAGATTGTCGCCGTCCTCTGCCTCACGCCCGCGATGGTGGCCGGCACGATCGCCGAAGAGACGCAGAGGAAGACGCTTCACTATCTACTTGCGAGTGAGCTGACGAGCCTTGAAATCGTGGGTGGCAAGCTCGCGGCGCGGATGCTTCATGTCGTGGTGTTGGTGGCCGTCGGCCTGCCGATCATCAGCATCCTCAGCCTCTTCGGCGGCCTTGACCCGCAGTTGATCGTCGTCGCCTTCGTGGGCACCTTGACCACGGCGTTCTGCCTCGCCTGCCTATCGATCTTTGTCTCGGCCGTCTCTCGGCGGTCCCGTGACGCGATCGTCGGGGTTTATCTCCTCGAAGCGCTCCTCCTGGTCGGGCCTTCGATCGCGGTCGCGGCGGCAGGCGCTGTGTCTTATCGGCTCCGAGAATGGGTGCAGTGGGCAACGTCTTCGATCGTCCGGATCGACCCGTTCCAACTCATTGATCTGACGAATCCCAAGCCCGGATTGCCGAGCGATTTGGCGTGGATGGCGGGGTTTCAGGTCGTGTTAGGTCTCTGCTTTCTCGGCTTGGCGGTCTGGCGGCTCCGCCCTTCCTCCGCCGGGGCCGAACGTGGTTCCTCACCACGAAGCCGGTATGCACTTCCCAGACTCTTCCGTCGTCCCGAGATCGGCGGCGATCCGATGCTCTGGAAAGAGATGCACGTCACGAGGTTGGGCCTGGTCTTGCGCCTGTTCGGCCTGTTGGCCGCAGTGTTTACCGTTGTCTTTCTCGGTGACGCCCTGATCGACCACGCGCGGGCGGCGTTCGCTGAGCTAGCGAAATACGGCTATGGAGACGGGGTCAATCAGGTCCATCGTGCCCGTGACCAGTTGCAGGAATTCATCGCCCTGACTGCAACGGCGGCTTATGTGATCTGGACGATCGGGATCAGTACCTCGGTCGCCGCGGGCCTGAGTTCTGAGCGCGAGGACGACACCTGGATCAGCCTGCTGGGCACCACGCTTTCGGGGGATGAGATCGTGCGGGCGAAGGCCCTGGGTGCCCTCTGGCGGTGGAAGGCGGTGGGGTCGCTCGTGGTGATTCTCTGGACGTTTGGACTGGTCGCCGGGGCCATCCATCCCCTCGCCTACGTTGTGGCATTGGCCAACTTCCTCGCGTTCACAGCCTTCGCGCTGGCACTCGGCTCGTTCTTCTCGCTAGGGGCCAAGAGCACGACGCGGGCGATGGTCGTCACCCTCACCCTCCTCTTCGTCCTCAACGGAGGCATCTTGCTCTGCCTCTTCCCCGTGGCGCAGGCGGCCAACCCGTTCTGGATTGCCCCGTGCACGCCGCTCGTCATCGGCATAGCCCCGGCTCGCTACAAGTGGGTCCAGCAACTCTTCGGGACGTATCCGACGACTCCTCACATGAAGCTTGATCGAGTCCGCGAACTGACGCTGACTTGCCTCGTCAGTTTCGTCGGATATAGCGTTGCGGCGGTCATTCTTGCCACGCTGACGCAGAGCCGCTTCGACGTGGTCGCCGGCCGACCGAAGCGGCCTCCGGGATTCTCGCCCGCGCTGGCCGAGTCGATCGCATCAGATGGTGTCACGCCTAACGATTCCTGACATCGTCTCCATCAAAGCCCCTCGCAAGCTCTTCGGCCCGAACATCCATGCCGAGCTGATCCGGATCGCCCGCCAGCGGCGGTCTCGCCCTCCTACTCCTCATCGATCAAGCCCAAAGGATGTGATCCGTCGTGAGGTCCGCCCATCAGCCACTACCCCCCGAAGACGGACGGCCGAGGAGCAGGCGAGCCAGCCTCGACTCCGGCAATTCGGGCTGGATGAGCGGCTCCGGCCGGTCGAGGTCGGCAAGCACGCCTTCGGCCGCTTTGTAGCCGCTGCGGACGGCCCCCTCCATCGTGGCGGGCCAGCCGGTGTCGGTCCAATCTCCGGCCAGAAATAAGCCTTCGATAGCCGTGCGCTGGCGGGGACGGATCTCCTCGATTCCGGGCCTCACGGCGAAGGTTGCCCCGTGCTCGGTCACGACTCGCCAGCGCTCGAGCACGGCGTCCTTCGACTTCGGCCAGATCGCGGCGAGGTCGGCGAGAACCGCCTCTTTGATCGCGGCATTGTCGAGCGGCAGGAGATCATAAGAGGCACTGATCACAATCTGTAGATATTGTCCCGAGTCGCCATTTCCGCGACGACCTTGCAGCGCCGTGTGGTTGAAGACCCACTGCACGAGTCGTCCCACAGTGACGACGTGATCGACGGGGCAGACCTCACGATCAAACCACAAATGAACACCTGTAATAGGCGAAGACTCGAACTCGCCTAGGCGTGAAAGCGAGATGATTCGACTTCGGACCGCCTCGGGCAAGAGGCTGGCGACCCGGTCGAATGGGACGGCCAATACGACGAATTCAGCCCCGATAACCTCGCCCGACCGGAGCGTCACGCCGCCGATGGTTCCCTCGGAATTGAGGTTGACCGAGCGGACGCCCGTCGTCAGCCTGACATCGACGTCTCGGCTAGCGAGCCAGGTTTCGAGACGCGACCCGTAGAGTTCCCCCAGCGGCACGAGCGGCAGTTCCATCTTGTAGCCGTCACGGTTGCGGAGGAATCCGTCGACGAAGACCTTGCGCGCGTGACCGATGTCCATTCGTTCAAGCCGCTCATTGAGCGCCGAGATCAGGACGGTGGCCCAGTATCGCTCGATCGTGCGAGGCGTCTGACCGTGGCGACTGAGCCACTGGGCGAAAGGTTCGTCCGAAGGCTTCGCGGCGAACCGAAGACAGGCCAAGCCATACGCGACCCGCAACCGTTCGAAGACCGTCAGATAATTCGCGGAGAGAAAGCTCTGCGCCAGATGAAAAGGAGCGGGCAGGGGGCCGGCTTCAAGGGTTGAGTAGCGGCCCTCGGGCGAGAGGAACAAGACAGCCTGCTCACGACGAAAGAGGTTGTCCGTGCCGACCCGGCGGCAGAAGTCGGCCAGATTGGTACAGCAAACCATGCTCACGTGCTGACAGTTGTCGACCAGTTCTCCCGTCGCGGGATCAGGGAACGAGCTGGCCCGTCCGCCGAGTCGGGGACGGCTTTCAAGGAGCGTGATATTCAGGTCATGCCCCGCAAGGCCGACGGCCGCCGCCAGACCGGCGAGTCCGCCGCCGATGATCACGACGCGAGGAGGGGCGGGCGGAGTATGCTGACTCACGAGGTTGACTCCGCGCTTCCGGAGGCGGCTCGGCCGAACCGCGATGGCAGGGCCGAGACGGCGATCAACGTCTTCTTCCATGCCGGAAGACTCACACGCCTCGCCAATACGTTGTAGTCGCGCTTGGCGATCTCATTGAGCAGGCCCCGGTAGATCCCCGCAATCGCACCGAGAACGGGCCGGCCGACCGGGTCGACGAGCCTCAACAGTGGCGCGGCCTTCTCGTAATAGGTTGAGGCACGCTCAGCCTGGAACTGGAATAAGTCTCGCAGCGCGGGCGTCGACCGATCCGCCAGGAGTTCGTCTGGCGTGACACCGAAGCGTCGGAGGTCTTCCTGCGGCAGATAGACCCGGCCATTGCGGGCGTCTTCCCCCACGTCACGCAGGATATTCGTCAGTTGCAAGGCGATCCCGCACGCTTCCCCCATCGCCTCAGCGCGACCGCCCTGCGATTGATAGCCCCAGATCGAAAGACAACACAACCCGACCACCGACGCGACCCGGTAGCAATAGGCATAGAGGTCTTCAAACGTCTCGTAGGTCCGGGAATCGAGGTCCATCTCGACGCCGTCGATCACTTCGTGGAGATGTCGGGGGGGGATGTCATGGCGCTGGACAGTATCAGCCAGAGCCGCTAATCCGGACCAGGCCGGAGTCTGTCCGTTGAGGGCGGCGACGAGGTCTCTCCTCCAGAAATGAAGGGCCTCGGCTTTTGCAGACGACTCGCCCGGTTCGTCGGCGAGGTCGTCGGTCTGTCTCATAAAAGCATACAGGGCGCACATCGATCGGCGACGGCCGGCGGGGAGCAGTCGGAAGCTATAATAGAAATTCTTCGCTTCGCGCCGCGAGAGGGCATCACAAAAGGCATAGCTTGCGACGAGTGCGTCGGTCATGGTCGGGCCTTCCCCGCACGTCGCGATAGTAGGGCACGAAGGAGGAGGCCGATCTTCGCGAGCTTGCCGACTTCGGGGCGCGACGACCAGACGTCATAGCCTTGCCACTCGACCCGGTCAAGGATGGCCAGCCCACCGCGCGAGAAGAGGTCGATATCGACCGCGAGTTTGCCTGGCATCCTCGCCACGAGCGGCCGACCTTCGAGCAGAATCGCTCTCGCCCGTTCGACTTCGAATGAGAGCAGGTCGCGAAAGGCCGGGGTAAAGCGGCGGGCATGAAGGTCAGAGTCGGGATAGCCGAAGCGGTCGCGGTCTTCGCGTGGGATATAGATGCGGGGGATGTCGAGGTCGCGGTTCACGTCTTGCCAGAAGTTGGCCAACTGAAGGCCGGTGCAGGTGCAGTCGGAGAGACGGACATTCTCGTCGTTGTAGGAACGGGCGAGGTAGAGGACGAGATGACCGACAGGGTTGGCCGATCGCGAACAGTAGTTAATCAGTTGGGGATAGGTGTCGTAGTCGGTCACGACCTGGTCTTGTTCAAAGGCGGAGATGAGGGCCTCGAAAGGCGCGATCGGGATGCCGTATTCCGCGACCGTCGGCTTGAGGGCCTGGAAGACGGGGTGGCGAACTTCGCCCGCGAACATCGCCCTCAGCTCGCCTCGCCACCATCCGAGGAGTTCGGTCGAGCGACGACGGTCGCCAACTTCGTCGCCCAAGTCATCCGACCACCGACAGAACGCATAGATGCTCGCGAACGCAGGCCGAAGCTCCTTGGGAGTGAGCCAGGTCACGACGCTGAAGTTCTCATAATGCGAGGCGGTCAGGTGGGCACAGTAGGACTTGGCCTCGTCGAGGGTCGGCGTCAGGATGGAGTCGGGGCCGAAGCGGGCTAAGTCATCCGAGAACGGCATGCAGGCCCCCGAGGGGAGTCGGTCGTTGAGGCGTCGAGGGGGGATTTTACCAGCTTTGGCTCGCAGGACAGAAGGAGTAACACGCGAGAGGCCCGTTGACCCGACACTGCGACTGGGCCAGAATCGGTCCCGATCGCTTCGTTTCGACAAACCGCAGTGGAGACGACCTTGATGTTCCGTATCCGCCTCTCCCTCGCTCTCGCCGCCTGCACGCTCGCGCCGGGGCTTGTCCGCGCGGCCGACGAGGGGTTCAAGCCCCTGTTTAACGGCAAAGACCTGGCCGGTTGGGCTCAACCCGCCGAAGACTCCGGGGCCAAGTTCACGGTCGAAGACGGCGTGATCGTCGGCCGGACTGACGGCAAGCTCAAGAAGAACGAATTCCTCGCCACTGAAAAGGGTTACGGAGACTTTGTCCTCAAGGCCAAGGTGAAGTTCAAGAACGGCAACTCGGGCATCCAGTTCCGCAGTGCCCGCGATCCCAACGGCCGCGTGAGCGGTCCCCAGGCCGACGTGGCCGACGGTTGGTGGGGCCTGCTCTACGAGGAAAACCGACGCGGCATCCTCGAACGCTTCGACAAAGACGCCGCTGCCAAGCTCGTCCACGAAGGTGACTGGAACGACTTCGTGATTGAGGCGAAGGGAAAGCACGTCGTCATCACCCTCAACGGCACCAAGATCATCGACCGCATCGACGAGAAGTTCGAGCCCTCGGGCATCCTCGCCCTCCAGGTCCACGTCGGCCCGGCGATGGAAGTGAAGTACAAGGACATTGAGATCAAGACGCTGGATTGACGACCCCGACCCGTCCCGACGCGAGCCGTCGGGACGGGCGCGGTGATTTGGACCGGGCGACCGGCTCGTTGGCTTCGTTCGTCGTGGTGCTGGGATGGCGGAAATTGGCTTCGCTCGGTCAGACGCCCCTTGATCGACTGTTGGCTTCGTTCGGTCGCCAGTCGAGGCGCTGATCGTTTAGTTGCTCTGAAAGTCTTGATTCTGGGTGATCTGCGCCATTTGAGGAATGCCCGGCAATTCGTTCGGTCGAAACGCTCTGGTCCCCTCTCCACTTGTGGGGGAGGGTCAGGGTGGGGGGGTCTTGGACCAAGGGCGTGGATCGACGGGAGTCTCTCTCCGATTCGCCCCTCGACCGCGACGCGAGACCGGGTTGGGTTCGTTTGGCGCGATGATCGGTCGATGTCGGTTGGGTTCGCTCGGTCGAAAGGTTGTGCGGCATGCCCCCCCACCCTAGCCCTCCCCCACGGGGTGGGGAGGGGACCGGATTGGGTTCGCTCGGTCGAAGGTCGCGCAGGCAGCGGTTGGGTTGCCCTGAAAATCTTGATTCTGAGTGATCTGCACAATCTCAGGAATGCCCGGCAATTACTGGGCGCATGCATCGATCTCGTGCTTCTTTCATGGGGTCGGGTGTCCCAGGGGAACATGAAAAATTCGTTCAGTTGCATCGTGGAGAGCCCGGTCCGGCAACAATTGGCTTTGTTTCGTCGATGGGGCAGGGAGGGATTCCAGAGCGGTGGGCTTAAAAACCCGCCGATGTATTGACCGCCCAGCCTGTTAATCATCGTCCTTCCGTCACCCCTCGTCCCGCCAATCGTGAACGGGTCGGGGATGGCCAAGTTCATCTCATGGCGAGAGGGAGCTAAGGAATGGGTGGCCCCAGTTCTTGAATTCGCGGTCGCTCCTCACCAGTGCCACCCGAGATGTCCTAAGGAATTCTGACTTTATCATCTTCCTGCGGGACCGTCCCGAACGGAGTGCCGGGGGCGGAACATCGGTGGTATCATCATCGTGTCGGGTCGCGATCGAATGGGGAGGATCGACGATGGAGTTCCTCGGGATGGGTGCGTTTCTGCTCTCGATTATCGTGGCCTTCGGCACCGTCGACGACGGACCATCCAGCCATCGGCGACGGCCCGTGGCGCTCGCCTCGTCCGTCGATGGTCGATGGCTTGATGTGGCCAATCGCGAGAGCGGCACGGTGTCGACGATCCGCATCGAGACACTGAAGGTCGTCGCCGAGTCGAAGGTCGGCAGCGGCCTGACCGACCTCGCTGTTCTCGGCGGAAACCGCGTGCTTGCGATCGACGGGCCGTCCGCGCGGATCATCCTCCTCACAAGGGAGGATAGCGGACGACTCGTCATGCGTTCGACCCGCAGAATCACCGCCGACCCAGTCCGGCTTCGCGTCTCGGCCGATGGGTCGCGGGCGGCGGTGGCGTCGCGCTGGTCGAACGCGGTGACGATCGTCGCGGTTGGCCTGGACGATAGCCTGGTCCCCGGCCCGACGATCGGCCTCCCGTTCGCACCTCGGCACCTGATCTGGATCGACGGCGTTCGCCTTGCCGTTGCTGATGCGTTCGGCGGACGGATCGCGGTGGTCGATGCCGATCGCGGGACGATCGACTCGGTCCGGACGATCCCGGCGCACAATATCGGCGGGCTGGCGATGAGCGTTGACGGGGCACGCCTGATCGTCACGCAGCAATTCCTCAACCACCGTTCAGAGACGACCGCCGACTCGATCCACTGGGGGTTCCTGCTGACCAACAGCCTCCGATCGCTCCGCGTCTCCGACCTGCTGACGCCCGACGCCGACCTGGTCCCGACCAGCCGCCTCGCCCACATCGGCGAGCCGGGCATCGGCGCGGGCGATCCGGCCGGTCTCGCCGTGCTGCCCGACGGACGGGTCATCACGGCGCTCGCGGGGGTCGGCCAGGTCGCAATCGGTCGGCTTGAGATCCCGGACTCGCGGCGGATCGACGTCGGGGCGCGGCCGACGGCCGTGCTCGTCGATCGGGACGGGCGGACGGCTTATGTCGCGAACACGCTCGACGATACGATCTCGGTCGTCGACCTTCAGAACGGGACATCGAGACGTCTTTCGCTCGGGCCGAAGCCACCGGAGCGTGAGATCGACCTTGGCGAGCGGCTCTTTTATGATGCCAGGCTCTCGCATGAAGGTTGGATGAGTTGTCAGAGCTGCCACGGCGAAGGTCAGACCAACGGACGCCTCGCCGACACGCTCGGCGACGGTTCGTTCGGCGATCCGAAGGAGGTTCCTTCGCTCCTGGGTGTCGCCGACACTGCTCCCTACGGCTGGAACGGCGGGGTGCCCGACCTGGAGACTCAGGTCCGCAAGTCGATCAAGACGACCATGAGGAGTCGGGAACAGACCGATGTCCAGGTTCGCGCGCTCGCCGCGTACTTGCGGACTTTGGCCCCGCCGCCGACGATTCGCGAGATCGACGCCCCGACCGCCGCGCGGGGCCGGGCCGTCTTCGAACAGCGCCATTGCGACCGCTGCCATCAGGCCCCAACGTATACGTCCTCGAAGGTCTTCGACGTGGGACTGGTCGACGAGTCGGGCAACGCCATGTTCAACCCGCCCTCACTGCGGGGGGTCGGGCGACGCGAGCCGCTCCTGCACGACGGCCGGGCGCGTACGCTCGATGAGGTGTTCACAAGATTCGGACATCCCCGAGGTGCTGAGTATCGCAGCCAAGAGGCTTCGGACCTGGTCGAGTTCTTGCGGAGCCTGTGAATCGGATGAAGACGGCCCTCATTGGATGCGGCAAGGTCGGCCAGATTCACGCCTCGTCGCTCTGCGCCTTGCCCGAGTCGGAACTCGTCGCGGTCTGCGATGCCGACCCCGATCGCGCCCGAGCGTTCGCGGCGCGGTTCGGTGGTGAGGCGTTCACAGATGTTGCGGCGATGCTGGATCGGGCGGCCCCTGAGGTCGTGACGATCTGCACGCCGCATCCAGGACATGCCGGGCCGGCGATCCTCGCGGCGAGCGCAGGCGTGCATGTGCTGGTTGAGAAGCCGATGGCGGCGAGCCTCACTGACTGCGACGCGATGCTCGATGCTGCCAGAGCAGGCGGGGTCTGGCTCGGCGTCATCAGCCAGCGGCGATGGTTCGAGCCGGTCCGCCGCGTGAAGGACGCCATCGACTCAGGCCAGATCGGCAAGCCCGCGCTCGGCGTTTTCCAGATGTATAGCTGGCGCGAGCAGGCCTATTATCGCTCCGATCCCTGGCGAGGCCGGTGGGATACCGAGGGCGGCGGCGTGCTCGTCAACCAGTCGCCACATCAGCTCGACCTGTTGCGCTGGTTTCTCGGCGATATCGAACAGATCAGCGGAGACTGGGCCAACCTCAACCATCCCGGCGTCGAGGTTGAAGACTCGGCCGTCGCGATCGTCCGATTCAAGAATGGGGCGCTCGGATCGATCGTGACGAGCGTCTCGCAGCGGCCCGGCCTCTACACCAAGGTCCACGTCCACGGCACGAACGGGGCGTCGGTGGGTGTCGAGACCGACCGAGGTGCGACGTTCATCGCGGGCGTCTCTGAGATCGCCGAACCGCCGCTGAATGACGTCTGGACGATCCCCGGTGAGGAGCATCGACTCGCCGCATTCCAGGCCGAAGACCGCGCCCACTTCGCCAGGATCGACGCGACCACCTATTATCACCAGTTGCAAATTGCTGACTTCCTCGCCGCCGTGCATGACGACCGTCCGCCCCTTGTCACGGGGGAGGACGGTCGCGCGGTGGTGGCGATGTTCACGGCGATCTACCGATCGGCCCGCGAGGGCAGGCCGATCGTGTTCCCGCTTGAGGCATAGGGCAAAGCGACGGGGTTCAGGTCGTCACTTCATACCCTGCGCGCTGCCGGCGACTGAGCCAGCCGTTGGCCTCGGCGTCGTGGAGGATTTCCTCTTTGACGGGGTCCCAGGTCAGCTTGCGTCCGCCGAGGCGGAGGGCAATGTTGGCGAGGTGGCAGGTGGTGAGGGCGCGGTGGTGGGTCCAGACGTCGGAGGCGGGGACGCTTCGGTCGCGCATGCACTCGAAGAAGTTGTCCATGTGTCCGCCGACCCGTTTGCCTTTGCGAAGCTCCATGAGGAACGACTCGGGCACCGAGTTCTTGTGAAGCCCATCGACCGCTCCCCCCTGGAGGTCGATACGGTCTCGGGTGACAAAGATCTTGCCGGCGGAGCCTTCGAAGGTCACGCCGTTCTCGGTGTCGTGGCGGATATCGATCACGACGCCGTTGGCGAAATGGGCCTTGACCAGGAAGCCGGTCGGGGTGTTGAAGCTGTCATCAACGGTCGGCAGGCCGTGTTTGAATGCGACCGGGAGTTCGTCCTTCGTGACCTCGATCGTGTTCGGCCCGGAGTTCTCCATGCCGATCGCCCACTGGCCGATATCGACGTGGTGCGCGCCCCAGTCGGTGAGCTTGCCGCCGGAGTATTCGTACCACCAGCGGAAGTCACTGTGACAACGCTGCTTGATATAATCCACCTTGGGGGCCTGGCCGAGCCACATGTCCCAGTTTAGGCCTTCCGGGGCCTTCTCTTTGGCGAAGGGGCCGCCCGAGGGTGCCCCACCGATCGCTGCCGTCACCTTCTTGATCTTGCCGATCCGCCCGGAGCGAACCAAGGCGACAGCGAGAAGGAAGACGCGATTGTGATCGCTGCGCTGCTGGGTGCCAACCTGCACGACCTGACCGGTCGACTTGGCGACCTGGCAGAGCTTCTTGCCCTCGTCGATCGTGAGCGTCATCGGCTTTTCGCAGTAGACGTCTTTGCCCGCCTTCATGGCGTCGATGCAAATCTTGGTGTGCCAGTGGTCGGGCGTGCCGATGATGACGGCGTCGATGTCTTTGCGGTCGAGAAGCTTGCGATAGTCTTCATACGTGTCGGCCTTGCCCTTGCCGATTGATCGGTCGGCCTTGGCACGTTCGACGTGGTTCTTGTCGACGTCGCAGACGGCGAGGAAATCGCCGTATTGCGATGCGCCGTGGGCGTCGCCCGTGCCCTGGCCGCCGGCACCGATCAGGCCGAGGCGGGGTCGGTCGTTCTTGGCCCGCGTCTCGTCGGCCATCGTCCGGCCGGACGGCGTGATCAGGGGCAAGAGCAGCGGGCTTGCCGCGGTGACGCGGAGGAACTCCCGCCGATTCTGGGAACGGCTGGCCATCGTCGCGAACTCCCATTTTCAGAAGAGGAATGTTGAAGAGTCCGCCCCCGGCACTCCGGGCGCGGATCGACCTGAGCGCAGGATAAACGCTCCGGACCGGCCCCACAAGCAGGCGGCGAAGGGCGGCACGGTCTTGCTTCGCGAGTCAGAGCGGGTCATCCTTGGAGTCCAAGAGTTTAACATGAATCCGACAAAAAGACCCGGGGGAGCCATGCAGGACCATTCTTCGCCCCACCGCACACGCAGGCAGTTCGGGCAGACGCTCGCCGGTGCCGCCGTTGGGGCCTTTGCCGTGCCCGCGATCGTGCGCGGCCGGAACCTCAACGACAAGCTGAATATCGCCTGCATCGGCGTCGGCGGTCGCGGCGGCTCGAACCTTCAGGGCGTGAGTTCCGAGAACATCGTCGCCCTCTGCGACGTCTACCAGCCGGCCGTCGACAGGGCCGCGATGGCGCATTCGAAGGCGCTTCAGTTCCGGGACTTCCGCAAACTCTTCGACCGCGCCCACCTCTTCGACGCGGTGGTCGTGAGCACGACCGAGCACACGCACGCTTTCGCTACCCTTCCTGCACTCCAGCTCGGCAAGCACGTCTACTGCGAGAAACCGCTCACGCACGACGTCTACGGGGCCAGGGTCATCCGCGAGGCCACCGCAAAGGCCAAGGTCGCGACCCAGATGGGCACCCAGATCCACGCGGGCGACAATTATCGACGTGTCGTTGAACTGATCCGCGCCGGGGCGATCGGACCGGTGAGCGAGGTCCACGTCTGGGTCGGCCGCGCCTGGGGTCGGCAATCGGCGGAAGACGCCAAGAAGAACGACGACATCGTCTCGGTCCGCGAACGTCCGTCCGAAGCCGCATCGCTGCCGAAGGGGCTCGACTGGGAACTCTGGATCGGGCCTGCCCCCGACCGGCCGTATCACGAGGTCTACTTCCCCGGCCCGAAGTGGTATCGCTGGTGGGATTTCGGCAACGGCACGATGAGCGACCTCGGCAGCCACTGGATCGACCTGCCGTTCTGGGCCTTGAACCTCGATGCCCCGCTCACGATCGAGGCCACCGGCCCGCCGCCGCATCCTGAGATCGCCCCGGCCTCAATGCGTGCCACCTATCAATACGGGGCTCGCGGCGAACGGCCGCCGTTGAAGCTTAGCTGGTATCAAGGCAGTGAGCGCCCGGAACTCGTGCGAAACGGCTCGGTGCCGAAGTGGGATAGCGCCGTCCTCTTCGTCGGCGAGAAGGGCATGCTCCTGTCCGACTACGACAAGCATGTCTTGCTGCCTGAGAACGAATTCCGCGACTACAAACGGCCCGCCCCCACGATCGCCGCGTCGATCGGCCACTATGCCGAGTGGATTCACGCCTGCAAGACCGGCGACCCGACGACGTGTAACTTCGACTATGCGAGCCGACTCACCGAGGCGAACCACCTCGGGAACATCGCCTACCGCGTCGGCAAGACACTCGAATGGGACGCGGCCAAGGGGTACGTCAAAAACGCCCCCGAGGCCGAACCGATGATCCGCCGTGACTATCGCAAGGGATGGAGCCTGGGCTGAGTCGAGATCTGTCCCCTATAAAACTTCAACGTCCCGCGTAGAGCGCATCGACTTCAATCGCTGGCTCAGCCGGTTCGCGATAGCCGTCGGGATGGGTCCGCCGCCATCTCCAGGCCGAGCCGACGATCTGGCGGATGTCCGTGTATCTTGGCGACCAACCGAGCTGCCTCATCGCCCGCTGCGGGCAGGCGATGAGGACGCCGGGGTCGCCGGGGCGGCGATCGACGATCTCGTGATTGATCGGGAAGCCGACCGCCTCCTCGCAGGCGCGAAGCACTTCGAGGACCGTGACCCCGGTGCCCGAGCCAAGGTTGAAGGCCCGGCCCATGCCCGGTTCCAGGCTCTCGACGGCCAGCTCATGCGCCTGGGCGAGGTCGTCGACGTGGATGTAGTCGCGGACGCAGGTGCCGTCCTGGGTCTCGAAATCGTCGCCGAAGATCAGCAGTCGCGGACGTCTGCCAACGGCGACCGCCAGGGCGAGCGGGATCAGGTGGCTCTCGTCGCGACGGTCTTCACCGTGCTCGCCGTCGATGTCGGCCCCCGAGGCGTTGAAGTAGCGGAAGATCGTGTAGCCCATCCCATAGGCTTTCGCATAATCTTTGATGAGCCATTCGGCGGCGAGCTTGGTCGATCCATACGGCACCTGCGGGGTCTGCGGCGCGTCCTCGGTCATCGGCATCCGGGCGTGGAACCCATAGGTCGCGGCCGTGCTGCTGAAGATGATCCGCCGGACCCCGGAACGCCTCATGGCGTCGAGCACACCCTTCGTGCCGAGTACGTTCGACCGATAATAGAACTCGGGGTTTTTGATCGACTCAGGGACCGAGGCCGCCGCCGCGAAGTGGAGCACGGCGTCGATCCGCTCTGACCGCATGCAGTCGGCCATCGCGTCGACGTCGGCGATGTCTCCGACGACGAGTCGACCGCCCGGCACCGACCCGCGATTCCCCTCGATGAGGTTATCATAAGCGATGGCGTTGTGGCCGTTTTTGAGCAGGTGGCGGAGACAGGCGCTGCCGACATAACCCGCGCCGCCGGTGAGGAAGAGATTCATCGATGAGACTCCATAAGCAAACTCGTATCGTGTGGCGCCGCGACCGTCGCCAGGATCCTATCAACGGCCTCGGGAAGATCAGATGCGACCTCGAAGGGCGGGCTGCCCCCCTCGGAATGTCGGCGGGATTCGGGACCTGAGAGGACGAGGATGCTCCCGCGACATCCCGCGTTCCGACCGGCCCGCACGTCGCTAATCATGTCGCCAACCATCCACGATCTGCCGAGGTCAAGGTGGTGCTCGTCGGCCGCCCTCAGCAACATCCCGGGACCGGGCTTGCGGTCTGGATGCTCGATCAGGGTACGGTCGCCGCCCGAACCGGTAACGGGACAGTGATAGATAGCGTCCAGCACCGCGCCTTCCTCAGCGAGCTGGCGGTTCATCTCCCGGTGAATCGACTCTAGGTCCGTTTCGGTGATAAGGCCAAGGCCGATCGCCGATTGATTCGTCACCACGACGCACGCGAAGCCCGCATCCTTGATCCGACGGACCGCCTCGGCCCCGCCCGGCACGAGACGCACCTGCGCGGGGTCGGAGAGGTAATGAACGTGCTCGATCAGCGTGCCGTCGCGATCGAGGAAAACGGCGGGACGACGTTTTCGACCCGTCGATCGGTATCTTTGCTCGGCCTCCGCCAGAGCTTCGTGCGTGCCGATATCGCGGTGATAGCCGTCATAGTGCCAGCCCCGCATCCGTCCGACGAACCTCGGCAAGACGTCTCTGCCCAGGTCAAAAGCCCCTGACGACGCCATCTCACGATAGGCGTCAGGGCTGACGATATAGATCCCGCCGTTAGCGAGATCGCCGCGCGGCTGCCTCGGCTTCTCTTCGAACGAGACGACCCGTCCCGCCCCATCCAGTTCGACGATTCCGCACGCTTCAGGTACCGGGGCGCGA
Organism: Isosphaeraceae bacterium; assembly: GCA_025356435.1. Taxonomy (GTDB): domain Bacteria; phylum Planctomycetota; class Planctomycetia; order Isosphaerales; family Isosphaeraceae; genus CAMFLR01. Next base: position 20,859 of record JANXSY010000078.1, read on the forward strand.
AACAAGAGGATCGTGAACGGGTCGTCATGACTCCGGTGGAAGGCCAGCATTTCCGACAGGTTGACATCACTGAGATTGTCGGCATAGACCAGAATGATCTCAGTGGCGTCGTCCGCGAAGTGGAGATTCGCCGCGACGGTGCCGGCCGATCCAAGCAACGTCGGCTCATAACACTCGGTGACGTTTAGTCGTCCACAATCATTGACGCCTTGGATGAAAGCCCGCACCTGCCCGGCATGGGCGTGCGTGTTGACCCTCGCCTCAGAGACCCCCGCCTCGAACAAGGTGTCGACCCAGTAGTCGAGCAGGGGCCGCCCTGCGATCGTGACCAGGCATTTCGGCAGTCGATCTGTGAGCGGTTTCAACCGCGTTCCCAGTCCGGCGGCCAGCACGAGAGCTTTCACGTTCGATGTCACGATCGGGCTCCGTCGCTCAGTGGTTCAGATAGATCACCCGGCTGCCGTTGCGTTCGATCTTGAACTCCATCCGACGAGGCCGCCCGAGCGCCTCTTCGATCACCCGATGGCGGTCGGGTGGGGCCATGAGCAGGAGGAATCCACCGCCGCCGGCACCGAGCAGCTTGCCGCCCTGGGCTCCTGCCCGACGCGCGATCTTGTACCACTCATCAACCTTGTCATTCGAGATCCCGCAGCCGATCGATCGCTTCAGTTCCCAGCCCGCGTGCAGGAGTCTGGCGAACTCGTCGAGGCCACCGGAGCCGGCAAGGGCCTTCCGCATCTCGTCGGCCAGGTCACGCATCCGGCCGAGCGTCCGCCGATGAGTGGCCGTCGCGTCGCCCTGCTTCTGGAGAATCCCGTTCGCGTCGCGTGTCTTCTCGGTGTAGATAAGCATCACCCTGCGCTCGAGTTCGGCGAGGGTGTCAGACGGACAGGCGACAGGCTCAACGTCAACCGAATCGTCGGGATGGAACCGGATATAGTTCAGCCCGCCGAAAGCCGCTGCATATTGATCCTGCCTGCCAATCGGCTTCTTCAACACGTCCATTTCGATCCGGCACGCCTCGCGGGCCAAGCGATCGGGTGCGACGATCCGTCCTCGATAGCCGTGAAACGCCGTGAGCAGGCCCGTCGTCAGGCTGCTGCTCGAACCCATGCCGGTGCCGGCGGGAACATCGCCGATCGTGGTAATTTCGAGGGGTTCGTCGATCTCGGTCAGTCGCAACGATTCTCGTACAAGTTCGTGATCAATTTCGTCGATGTGCGTCACCGTCTCGGTCTTCGAGTACGCGACACGGATATTCGGTTCGAAGCGGCGGTGAACGGTGACATACATATGCCGACTGATCGCCGTACTGAGAACGGCCCCATACTCCTCGCGATAGAACGCGGGCAGGTCGGTCCCGCCCCCCGCGAAGCTGACGCGGTAGGGAGTCTGTGAGATAATCATACAGCGACCTCGCAATGAGTCGAGGGAACGGTAGCGGGGCTGAGCTTGGCGCGAAAGAGTTCGGCGAGCGGTTCCAGGCAGTCGTCGATCTGAAACACGCGTTCGATCCGGTCGCGACCGCCTCGCGCCAGGCGCTCTGAGAGCCGGGGATCGCGGAGCATTCGCTCCATCTCGTTGGCAAGTCCGCCCGCGTCACCCGGGGCGACGAGAAGTCCTGACTCGTCGTGTTCGATAAGGTCAGGGATGCCGACGAGTCGCGTCGAGATCGAAGGGATTCCGCAGGCCATCGCTTCCATCAAGGTCCGGGGGATGCCGTCGACGTCGTTGTCACGCGACCAGACGCAGGGCTGGGCGAAGATCGCCCCCGAAGCGAGGAAGTCGGGCAGTTCAACCTGGAGGAGCGGGCGGCCGGTGATCGTGACGCAGTCGGTCAACCCCAGGCGATCGACCTGTTCGCGGAGCGAGACTTCGAGCGGGCCGTCTCCGGCGATGACGCAATCGAAATCGAGCCCACGGTCGGCGAGGGTTCGGCAGGCGTCGATCAGAAACGCAAACCCCTTCTTCTCGACCAGACGGCCGACCGAGAGGATGCGCGGCCGTCCGGGCTTCCTCGGTCGAAACGCGAACTGATCGACGTCGATACCGCAATAGACAATGTGCAACTGTTCGTCGCGTGCGCCCACGGTCTTGTAGAAGTCGCGGTGGAAGTTCGAGATGCAGACAATGAAGTCAGCGCGGCGGACCTTGTCCTCAAGTGCGGCGCGCTCGCGGAAGAGGTCGACGGCATGTCCGGTGAAGCTGAACGGGACGCCGAGCAGCCAGGCCCCATACATCCCGACCGTCCCTGACGACTGAATCCACTGGGCATGGATCAGATCAACGTCTTGGCCCCTGAGACCCCTCGCCCAGTGGCACGCGACAATCGCGTGGGCGATCCCCGCTGCCCGGACGCGGAACGACTCGCGCTTGCCGAAGAGGGCGTTGAGCATCACCGCGAAGACACGATGGCCAAACAGAAACGGGGCCATGACGATCGACCACGCCAGCCCCGCCGCCGGCAAGGGGTAGATCAGCCGCGTCGCCCGATTGAGGGCAGAGCACCAAGATGACGTGAAGAAGTTCTGATGCGGCGGTCTTAGAGAGTGGAGCATGAAAGGGATGCCCTTCCGCTCCATGACTTCTAGCTCGGCCGCCACCCAGGCGTTACCGATACCATTGGTACTGATATAGTGAATCACGAGCGTGATAACCTCAAGATGTCGTCCCTGCCATCGCATGATCGGCTGCGGGAACACCCCGGCGATCGGAGAGCAGACCTTCGATGAACTCGCGGTAAAGCGCCGCCTGCCGTCGCCAGGTCCAGTCGCTCGCGACTCGGGCGCGTGCCGCGCGGCCGTATCGGTTCTTGGATTCGGGCCGGATCGCAATGCGGAGTGACGTCGCGACCGCGTCGAGGTCGGAAGTGTCGGCATACAGCGCCGTGTCGCCGAGTATCCAGCGTGGGATTGGTCCGTCGTGGGCGACGACCGCCAGTCCGGTGCTCGCGGCTTCGAGATAGACAATGCCGAACGGTTCGTCCTGGCTCATGTGCAGCAGCACGTCAGCGCGGCGATAGATCGACGCCATTCGCTCGCGGGGTACACTGCCAAGCATCAGATAACGGCCCGGCAACGCCTCGTCCGCCAGCCTCGCAATGGACTGGCGATCAGGGCCGTCACCGACCATGATCATGAACGCATTGGGCACTCGCGCCACCGCCCTAACTCCGTCGGCCACACGCTTCGATGCGACCAGGGCGCTAGCCATGAGGACGATCGGCCGGTCGATGGGGATTCGGGGATCATCAAAGATGTCCGCCCCCAATAGCGTCGGCTTGAAGACGTCGGGGTCGACCCCATTCGGGATCAGGGCCGACGGGTAGCGATCGCGGTTGGCTTCGTAATGTTCGGGGTTGGTACAGATCAGGCCGTCGCAACGGAACGCGCGGAACTCGCGATTGATCCGGCGGCAGGGCCAGTCTCCGTTCTGGGTCACGAAGACGCGCAGCGGGCCATCCGGCTGACCTGTCGCACGGAGGAACCAATTCACGAATGGATAGGAGCAACCGATGACCGCGTCGAAGTCGCGTGGGCGAAACTTCCGGCTCGCGGCCAGACTGAGAACGTAGGTCAACTCCTCATAGTGGGTCTCGCCGCGCAGGCAGGGCAGGCTCGGCCAGCCTTCGAACCGTTCGCGGGGGACGCACGCGACCGAGTGAATCGTCAGGCCGTTGACACCCTCTCGGCCCGATCCAAACAATTCAACGTGGACCCCGCGATCCTCGGCAAGTCCGCGAGCGATCTCGATAAAAGCGGTTTCCGCCCCTCGCTGTACGCGGCCGAGACCGGGCAAGATCATGGCGACTCGGAGTGATGGCATCGGTGCCTTCCGTGACGATTAACGAACGGCTGAGACCTGCAATATCTGGAGGCTAGGTCATGGTTTCCAGCTCGTCCAAGAAATCCGCAAACCCACTACTATCGACCGACTTCGGTGCACATCGCGGCGAGGCCTAGAGCCATCCATCCGAGGGTAATCAAGAAGGGCGTGAGGCTGCGAACCCCGCGACGTTCCAATAAAAGTGTCTGGACGGCAGTGAGGACCGTCGTCGAGATCAGTCCGGCCACGGCCAGCCCCTCGACCCCTCGCCATCGCGCCAGGGGAAAGAGGATGATGACTTGAACGATCATCGCCGCGAGATAGGCACGCGTGCCGAGCCTGACTTGAGCTGTCGCGAGCAGGTATTGGAACTGGACCTGTCCGAGCCCACGGACCATGAGCCGGGCCGCCATGATGCCGAAGACGATCCGTGCCCCGGCATAGCGGCGGTCGTAAAGCAGGCCGATGACGTGCGGCGCGAGGACGACCCCCAAGGCCATCAGCGGCATCATCAACACGGCAACTTTCCGTGATATCACCGCGTGCACCTTGACCTGTTCGTCAGGGTCGGATTGCCGCGAGAGCAGGGAGAAATAGACGTCGCAGGCCCGGGTCATCAGACCCTCGGCGACGGCGGCGAGGTTCCAGGCGACGGCGTAGTAACCCATCTCACGCTCGCCGACGAGCTTCAAGCCGAGCAGACGATCGAGATTCAACCAGATCGCCATGACCACCGTGTTCATGAAGACCTGCCGACCGAGGTGCGCGATTTCACGCGCTGCGGCGCGATCCCAAAGTCGGCTCGGGACGACTGGGCAGAGCCGATAGGAGACCAACGCCCCGGCGAGCGCACCCGCGAGCGTTCCGGCGACAATTGACCAGATCGAGCGGGTCGACCAGGCGAGGGTCAGGCTCACGGCGGTCGCCACGAGGGTCTGCGTCACCTCGTCCCAGAACAGACTCCGATAGTTCATCGCTCGTCTCAGGAGCGGCATCCCGGGGCTGCGCAGGGCCATGATCGCGGGCCGAAGCGCCAGCGCCGCAAGTACCAGGAAGAGGGCCGGCTGGCCATATGCCTTCGCCAGCGGCCACGAGAGGGCCGCCGCGACCGCCGAGAGAGCCAGCCCACGCCAGAGGCCCATCCACCATCCTGTGCTCAGATAGGCGAACGTTCCCCCGTCTGGATGGCGGACCAGCGCGGGCTGGACGCCTAGGTCGGAGAGCCATTCCAGGGTCGTGACCACGGCCATCGCCGTACCGAACAGGCCATACGCCTCGGGCACGAGCAGGCGAGTGAGGAGAAGGTTGCTGCCCAGGCGGATTACCATACCGAAGAGTTGCGCCAGGCTCGCCCAGCCGATACCGTGCCAGCCGGCGCGATGCGCGGACGAGGTCTGCGAAGTCGCAACGGCATTTCGATCGAGCACGAAACTCATCGGTCGGCATGCCTCATTGATAACGAAGATGGGGCAATCGACGCCGCGACCTCTCCGACCCCATGACGACGAGGCTTGCCAATCAGGCGGCGTTGAATCTCATTGATCTGCCAACGATGGAGGAACTTGCGAAAGCCCGGCTCTTCATAACGTTCGATCCCGCTAGCCCAGGCACGCAAATAGCCGATGAGGATGCATAGGCCTCCCAGCAACCAGGGCCTCTCAAAAGTGCGATAGGCAGCGATCCCGAGGAGATAGAGCGGGTGTGTCCCCATAAAATATTGGCCTCGACCCCAACGAATCCGGCCGTGATAGATGCTCTTGAATGACGAGCCCATGAGCCTCAAGTGGAGGATCGCCACCTCAGGCTCGTCAATGCTAACGGCCTCCCAGCCGAGCATCCGGCAGCGGTGGCAGTCGATGCCGTCCCACATGACCTCGCGGACGAACCCGCCGATCTCTTCAAAGCACTCTCGCCGGAAGAGCTTCGCGACCCCGTGCGAGAACTCGTCGCCCGTCCGTTCGCGAACGAACTTGTCGCCGACGGGCACGAACGTCTTGCCGCTCGCCGTCCCTAGCCTGGGTCTAGCGGCGAACCGGCGGAGGAGCGTGGCGAAATAGCCGGGCCGGAATTCGAGGTCGCCATCGAGCTTGCAGACGAAATCGAAATCGCTGAGGCTGACGCAGGCCAGCCCGTCATAAAAGGCCTCAACCACGCCTGGCCCGACCCGCCTCGTAGGCGTGCCGACCCGATGCACGACCTTGATCCAGTCGTGCTCGAACGCGGCGGCAGCGGCGATCTCTCCGGTCCTGTCGGTGCTTCCGTCGTCGACGATGATCCAGAGGGCGGGACGCATTGTTTGTGAGATCATGCTTTGAATAGTAAAGCGCAGGTATTTCTCTTCGTTCTTGACGGGCGAAACGACCAGCAGTCGGGGTTTTCGTGGTTCGTTACATTTCATGATGATCTCTCGCCGGTACGTTCCGAAGGGTGGCCCGCAACAAGGACAAAACGGGGGAGGGGTGAGGCAACAGGCGGTCCTGAGAGCTCGCGATCGGGGTCCGACTCGGGCCGGGAGGTCAGCCCCGGCAATCGAGCCGAGACACCTGCGGTGAACAAGAAGGCTGCGCCAAAATCGGGCGAAAACCACGAGGTGAACAGCGTCACCACGAGCATCAGCATCGCGCTGAAGAGACCAGCGGCCAGCGGGGCCTGCGCCGTCTTCGCGGACCAGGCGACTCGTAACAAGTTGAACAGCGTGACGACCGTGAGGCCGACGAACGGGAAGACGCCCGAGTGGCCGCGCTGGAGATGGAGCATCACATAGGCGCTGTCGATCGAGCCGAATCGCATGGCGAGGCTCTCTTCAAGCTCGACGGCACGCATTGCATTTCCATATCCCCATAAACCTGCATTATCGATGTATTCGGCATACGCTTTGAAGAGCAGGATGCGGTGCCGCGTTCCGGTGTATTCTTCCTCCTCGCCGTTGATGACGATGATCCGGACAGGCTCTTCGCTTTCCTTGGAAATCTTCGCGGAGACATCAAGGATTACCTCCTTCGCCGCGTAGGCCGAGAGTCCAATCGCGACGCCGAGCAGGGCCAGGCGCACCCGAAGGGCCGGGTTGCGGAGGAAGATCGCGATATAAGTTGTCATCAGGGCCGATAATTGCGGGCCGCGCGAGACGGTGCCGAAGAGAGCGCCGCCGACCAGCCAGGGGAGGGCACGCCACCATCGCGGACCCAGGTTCGACCGGGCCATCCGCGACGCTTCGAACGCCCAAGGGAGGATCAAGACGAGCACCAAGCCCATGAAGATTGGGTGCTCTTGCGCCCCCTGGGCACGCTTCAATCCCATCCGATAGCCTTCCCCCTGTTCGAGTAGTCCGTAGGTCTTTCCAAGGAGCCTGTTGATCGGGTTGAATTTCAGGACCGACTCGGTCATCGCGTAGATGCACGCGATCAGGCAGACTTTCGCGAATCGCCGCGTCGCCTCGGGGATGTCGTCGGCCGTGCGAAGGAAGAGTCGGCCGACGACATAGGGCAGGAACCAGATGCGCAAGAGTTCCGGGGCGCTCATCGGGCTGAACCGTCCCACTTGGTATTCCGAGACGATGTGCCCAGAGACGAGCAAGACCTCCAACAGATCGGCAAGGACAGGACGGCCGAATCCCATCCCGCCGGCCCCCGGGCTTGCGATCAGGCCGACGACGGCCATCGCCATTGCGACGGCCCGCAAGTCGACCGTCAGGAAGCCGATCTGGATCCCAACCCAGAACGGGCAGAGCAGCAGCGCGACCCACCACGCCGACCAGAAGGCCTCGCGTCCCGAACGACCCGCGATCTGCGAGCCGATCCACGCGACGAGAGGGATTGAGAGGAGATAGAAATACACGTAAACTCTTCGCTCCGTGATCAGGTCGCGTGGGTCGTCACGAGCGAAAGAGCGGGAATTCTGCGGGCGGCGGGACGCGGCGGAGACAGCCCGACCAGCATCCGAAAGAGGACGATGGCTTGAATCCGAGCCTGCACGATCTCGTTGCGACGGGCTGGTCGGATCAGCCCGCGCAGCACCTTGCGGGGCACCTCCACCATGTCGAGCAGCCAGGCGAAAGCCGCCACCGGCGCGGGCCGGTTCTTGGCGAACCAGCGGTGCCGGCCATAGACGTACCAGGCGTGCAGATCGGCCCGTCGAGTTGCGTCAGGTCCGCCGCCGCTCGCGCCGCCGTGATGGATGACGTGAGGACCCGAGAGGGCAGCCAGGCCCCAGCCCGCACGACGAATCCGCATCGACATGTCCGCATCTTCCCAGTACATAAAGAAGCGGTCGTCGAGCCGTCCCCCGGCGGATTCGAGGGCCTCGCGGCGGATCATAAGGGCCGTGCCGGCGAGCCAGCCCTCGCCATCGGCAGGCTCGACGTCGGTCGGCCTTCGGAGGAAATCGAGGAGCTTCGCTTTCAGGGTGGGAAAGCGATAGAGGCAGCGCTGGGGGCGGCCGTCGATCCCGACGAGGCGAGGACTGACGGCACCGTCCTCCGGGTGCGTTCGGAGCCAGTCGGCGCAGCGGGTGAGGCTATCGTCCTCGAGCACGGTGTCGGAGTTGAGCAGCACGACGAACTCACCCCGACAGGCGACTAGCCCCAGATTGTTCGCGCCGGCGAAGCCGAGGTTGGTCTCTGACTCGATCGTCATGACCCGAGGAAACGCCTCGCGACTCATGGCTGCGGAGCCGTCTCCGCTACCGTTGTCGACGACGATCACCTCGGCGTCGGGGCAGTGTGTCTCGATGGAATCGAGGCATTGCCGCGTCAGCTCGCGGGTATTGAAGCTCACGATGACGATGGAAATCATGCGATCAACAACTCCGGGGCTTTCGATTCCTCGTCCTCACGTGAGGAACCGGCATCTCGCACTCGACTTTGATGTCGAATGGCAATTCGTGTCCTACCTTTACCGTAGGACATGGATGCTTGAAGCGAGCGAAAATCGTTGGCCGTTGGCGGCCCTTTTGAGAGGGAGTGGCACTCATGGCGAGCGCTGTTTATGAAACGGCAGAGGATTGTGGCACCCTGATCGGCCGTCGACCAACCTGGGTCTGGGGCGTCCCGCTCGCGCCGCTCACGGCCGTTGAGGCGGTCGCCGAGATCGAGCAAAGGGCCGACGGAGACTCGCCCTCGCTGATCCTCTCGGCCAACCTGAACTTCGCGATGATCTGCGACCGCGACCCCGAGATGGACGCGATCAACGACGGCGCGGCCTTGATCCTCGCCGACGGCATGCCGCTCGTCTGGGCGGGCCGTCGCGCTGATCGCCCGATCCCCGAGCGCGTGCCTGGGTCTGACCTGATCTTCTCGGTTTGCGAGATGGCGGCGCGTCGCGGTTTCTCGATCTTCCTGCTAGGCGGAGCGCCCGGGATAGGCGAGGCTGCCGCCCGAAACCTCACCGCACGCTTTCCGGGGCTGAACATCGTCGGGATCGTCTCGCCGCCGTATGGCCCGAACAGCCCCGAGGAAGACGCCGCCCTGGTCGCGCGAATCCGCGATGCCCGGCCCGACATCCTCTTGATGGCCTCAAGCCAGCCGAGGGGCGAGAAATGGCTGGTCAAGCACCTCGAAGCCCTCGAAGTCCCCGCCTGCTTGCAGCTCGGGGCCTCACTCGACTTCGCCGCCGGAAGGGTCCGACGCGCCCCTCGTCTGGTCCAGAAGATCGGGATGGAGTGGGCCTTTCGTCTGAGCCTGGAGCCCAAACGCCTGGCACGCCGTTATCTCGATAACGCCCTCTTCTTGCTACGCATGATCGTTTCCGGCCCCAGGCGGAGCGGACGACCGAATCCCTGAGACTTCCATCGATCTACCGAGATTTACCGATGCCAAATCAACGCTACCGCGTCGCGATCCTGGGAACGGGATATATCGCCGAGTGGCACATCAAGGCCCTCCGCGCGCTGCGAAATGTCGAAGTCGACGCGGTCTGCGACCTCGATCGCGGACGCGCCGAGAGCTTCGCCGCGCGACACCGAATCCCCAACGTCCACGGTTCGCTGGGAGACTTGCTCGACCTTCATGCGCACGACGCCGTCCATATCTTGGTCCCCGCCGAGGGCCACTGCCGGGCCGCTCGGGAGGTCCTGGATCGCGGCGTCCACGCATTTATTGAAAAGCCGATGTGCCTTCGATCGGAAGAGTGCGAGGCCCTCTCAGAACTGGCCATCGCCAAGGGCGTGCAGGTCGGCGTGAGCCACAACTTCCTCTATGCGGGGGTGTATGAGCAGCTCAGGCGGGACGTGATGGGCGGCGCACTCGGGCGGGTCGATCAGGTCGACATCGTCTGGAATAAGGAACTGGGCCAGGTCACGAATGGGCCGTTTGACGCCTGGATGTTGCGCGAGCCGGGGAACGTGATCTTCGAGATCGGCCCGCACTCGGTCGCCCATCTCCTCGACCTGGTCGGACAGCCCGACGCCCTATCCGTCCGCGCCACCAACCCGATCGAACTGCCAACCGGCCGGCTGTTTTTTCGCCGGTGGCGGGTCGAGGCCTACAAGGGCCATGTGGCGGCCAACCTCAGTTTTTCATTCGTGCCCGGGTTCTCGGAGCACACGATCCACGTACGCGGGAGCACGGCGGCGGCGACGGTCGACTTCGAGCGTAATACCTACATCCGGCACCAACACCTCCGCCACGATTACGACCTCGATCGCCACGCGATGAGCACGAAGGAAGCCGCGTCCCTCCGCAAACAGGCCGGCAACACCTTGCGTGATTACGCGGTTTCCAAGGTGACGAAGTCGCCCGGCGGTAACCCGTTCGGGGCCAGCATCGCGGCGAGCGTCGCGGCGTTCTATGCTGACCTCGGACGCGGCCTCGACCCGCGCATCTCGGCGAGGATGGGACGCGACACCGTGGCCACCTGCGAACGGATCGTCTCGCTGGCGGGCCTGCCCACGCAGGACCTCACACAGACCGCGACGAAGCTATCGGTTCCGGCGAGACGGCCTGAGGTTCTCGTCCTCGGGGCCACGGGGTTCATCGGCAAGGAACTGGTCCGCCAACTCACGCTCCTCGATCGCCCGACGCGGGTGCTCGTCCGCAAGCCGGGGGGGACCGCCGCAACCTTCGATCGCCGGGTCGTCGACGTGATGCAGGGAGACATCTCACGCCCCGAAGACCTCGACCGCGCGCTCGATGGGATCACGCACGTCATCCACCTCGCCCGCGCCCAGGCCAAAACGTATGACGACTTCATCAAGCATGACGTTGAAGTCACCGGAATCCTCGCCGAGAAATGCCTGGCTCGCGGCGTGAGTCGACTCATCTACACAAGTTCGATCTCTCCTTATTACTCCGGAAAACACGCCGGAACGATCACCGAGAAGACGCCGCTCGACGCCAAGATCGGCCGACGAAATGCCTATGCACGGATCAAGGCTCTGACCGAGGAGACGCTCCTGGCGATGCATCGTCGCGACGGCCTACCGATGGTCATTTTCCGACCAGGGATCGTGATCGGCCGAGGAAGCCGGCCCTTCCACCCTGGCGTCGGGCTCTGGGCGTGGGACTCGATCTGCCGATTCTGGGGACGAGGCACGAACCTCCTGCCGATCGTGCTGGTCGATGACGTCGCCTCGGCCCTCGTGGCCGCGCTCGATACGCCGGGGATCGAGGGGGAATGCTTCAACCTCGTGGGCGAGCCGTGCATCACCGCGAGGGAGTTCGTCCGCGAGATCGAGAATCATGCTGGAATCACGCTCGACACGGCACCGTCGTCGATCGCCAGGTTCTATCTCGCCGATATGAGCAAGTGGCTGATCAAATTGCTGATCCGCCACCCCGACCGCCGCTTGCCGAGCTATCGAGACTGGGAGTCGCGTTCTCAGCGCGCCGTCTATGACTGCACCAAGGCCAAGACATGGTTGAACTGGCTCCCGACCACCGATCGTGGCGAAATCGTCCGGCGCGGAATCCACGAGCCCCTCGCGGAGCGACTCCGATGAGAATTCTCTACAGCCACTTCCTCGACGACGACGACCACCCCGCCGTGCAGATGGTCCACGCCATCAGCCGGCAACTTCGGTCGATCGGGCACGAAGTCTGCGTCCATCGGAGCCTCGGTGAAGCGACGGGCGGGCATCGCGAGGTCGCGAAACCGACCCGCCGCACTCCCCTGACGGCGGTGAAGGATCGGTTCTGGTTCGCAAGAGCGCTGGCCCGCAATCGACCGATGATGCGACGAGATCGGGCGGCGATCGAAGCGTTCCGACCCGACGTTGTGCTCGCGAGGGAAGACCCGTATTGCGTCTCGATGGCCCTCGCCGCCGGGGCCGCCGGGGTGCCGCTCGTCACATTCGCCGACGTGCCGGTGGCCTATGAGACCCGAACGTTTCCCGTCGGAGGGAGATGGCATCCGCCGTTCCTCGTTGAGGCGATCGAGCGACTCTGGTTGAAGCGGTGCCGCGCCGTGGTCACCCCCTGCCGGCCCGCCGCCGACGAGTTGAAAAAGTACGGGCTTGAAGTCCCCATCCATGTCTCGGCAAATGGCGTCGATCCCGAGAATTTTCCCGAGACGACACCCGAGCAGAGGGAGCAGGGGAGGCGGGCCTTGGGTCTTCCGGAAGGGGCGACGATCGTGGGGTTTCAGGGTTCGTTCCGCCGGTTTCACGGGATCGATCTGCTCCGGGACATGATCCTCGCAACCGCCTCACGACCCGACGTCCACTGGCTCCTCATCGGCGATGGACCCGAACGCGGTCGCCTTGAGGCAGCGGTCGCGGGCCGATCCCGGGCCACCTTCATCGGCAAGCAGCCGCCTGGGCGCATGGGTGCTCTGACGGCGGCGTTCGACATCGCAGTATCAACGCATGTATTTGTTGAGGGATCTTTCTACTTCTGTCCGCTCAAGATTCTCGAATACGGGGCCGCAGGCTGTGCGATCCTTGCCAGCACGCAGGGGGACATCCCCCGATTACTCGACGGCGGACGTGCCGGGGTGTTGGTCGACGGCCCCGACCCCGCCGCCTGGATCGCCGCCCTCGTAGGCTTGCTAGCCAACCGGCGACGCGCGGAGCACCTGGGACGAGCGGCGAGAGAATTCGTGCTGGGGCATCTCACCTGGAAACACTCAGCGATTCGCATTGAGAGCATCTTAAATGCGGCCCTAGCGATGCCGATGCCGGCACCAATCGGTCTTGTCCTCAGCCCTTGACGGAGTTGAGGAATGAGCCGTTCTTCATCATGCAGCTACCAATCTTGCTCGTCTACACGAGTGGAAGAGTCGCGGGCGGACGACCCAGGAGGAGACGCCATGGTCTCGGGAAAGAAGACCGATTCGAGGGCGACGGCTTTTGTCCTCGGTGTCGTGAATCTGGACGCTGTCGCCGCGCGGCGACTTCGGCTCGAAGTCCTACCGATCGTCGGCGCGGGTGGGTCCGTCGTTCTGGATATGGGGGGGATCGAGTTTGCCGATTCGAGCGGCCTAGGGGCGATTTGTGCCCTCAAGAAGGCGAGCGAGCAGGGAGGCCTCGTCGTCCTGGCCCGGTGCTCGCGAAGGCTGGAAACGATCCTCGCGAAGGTCCCCGAAGGCCGCCTTCCGGAACGCTTCACGACTCTTGGCGAGGCGGCCGAGGCCGTGTCCCGACATCTCAAGACGGACGTGGTCATGTCGGACTTCATCTCACCGATTGTCGCGTTCCCGATCCGGCAAGCGGCCGCGCCGACCGACAACCGTTGGAACCATAAAGATCTTCTCGCCCATGCACATGCCGACTAATCTTCCCGCGCCGTCGATCTCCAGAACGGCCTCGCCCGCCGCGCGATTCCGCAGGTTGGCGACTGTGGTCTGCGGCGCGATCTCGCGGAGGAAGGTCCTCTTCGTTGTCGGATGCCTGTTGAGCGTCGCTTCGGCCGCGGGCCTGTCGGAGGTGCTGGCAAAGAAGTTGTGGGAGTCGAACGGGATGTTGCTCTACACCCCGCTGACGACCGCCGAGAGCACGGCCTCGATGTATGTTCCGCCCGACCTCAAGACCCTGGTGAGCATCGCCGAAGAGCCTACCGCACTCGCAGTGATCGCCGACGAATTCCAACTTGATATCCCGATCAAGGCCCTGGCAGCCAGCTTCGAGGTGACGGTAGCCAGCGGGACGAAGACGATCGAGTTCCGGCTGAAGTGGGGCGATGCGCAGATCGGGGCCGACATGGTCAATCAGCTGATGGAGAGCTTCCGCAGCGCGGTCCTCGATATCCGGCTGAGGAAGATCGACGACTACGCGAAGGGCTTCGAGGTCAACAAGCAGCAGGCGTCCGACCGGTATCACACCTCGCTGAAGACGTTGCAGGATTTCAACCGCACTGCTTCGAGCGTCGACATCGGCCGCGAACTGAACCTGACGAATGAGAACATGCTGCAACTCCAGCTCGAAATCGGCCGGGTCCGCCGCTCGGAATTGAACTCCAAGAGCCAGGCGAAGGAGTTGGAGCGGTACGTCACTGAGATGCGACGCCGGGAACATGCTGAGGGAGAGGACAAGCAATTCGAAGCCGCCGATGAGACGATCGCCGACAATCGTCGTCGCCAGGATCGGCTCCGCGAGATGGTCACCGACGAGCGGAGCCGGATGGAGATTGAAGCCCAGCTCGTTGCCAAGCGGGCCGAGCAACGCCGGCTCCTCAAACTCGCGCACGACAATTTCGCATCAAAAGAGGAACTGGAACGGATCGGGGCCGAGATCGGCGTTCTCACCGCCAAGGTCATTGATACCGAAAAGATTGTTGGTTGGAAGACAGAACTCGACCGGATCGACCAGGTGGTTGTGCCGAAGGGGAAGACCAAGAGCCAGGGGTCTCCGGTCGTCCAGCAGGCGCTGACGAAACGGCTGGAGATCGATCTTATCCTGCTCGGCAATCGCGAGGAGTTGCGGGAACTGGTAGGCGAGATCGAGGAGAAACGCCAGCGGATCGACAAGCTGCTCTCGATGCAATTGAAATATCAATCGTTGACGAAAGAGGTGGAGGCGGCCGAGCTCGAGGTGGTCACGGCCGCCGCAGGGTTGCGAGAGATGCGGAAACTTCAGTCGATCCGCGTCCCTGACCTGGTGGTTGTCACCCCCGCGACGCCTTCGCCCTATCCGACCACCAACCGCAAGACGCTCCTGGTCGGATTCCTGGTGGGCGGGCTGCTCCTGGCGACGGCATCGGTGTTGCTGATCGACCACCTGCGATCCGACGGTCCGACATCCACGAGCGTCGTCTCGGGACTCGGACTGCCGATGCTCGAGCGATTGACCGGTGATGGCAAGCGGCCGTCGTTCTTCGCTTCGGAATCAGTTGAGCTTCGGCTCCTGGCGTTACGGATTCGTCAGGCGATCCGCATCCCCTCCGCCGTCTGCGTTTTCAGCACGATCAACGAGGCGGCGGGATCGGCCTGGCTCATCGTCCCGCTCGCCCAGTGCCTTGCCCGTCGAGACGAGCGCGTCCTCATCATCGACTCGGCCGGTCTCGGCGACGACCCTCGATATCTCGAATCGCTGATTGACGCCCGGCCGCTGGGGGAGGCCCAGCCCGGTCTGGGGGATTACCTCGTCTTCGTCGAGGACGACCTGGCGCGAGTAGTCCTCCCGACGACGATTCCGGCCGTCGACTATCTACCGCGCGGGACGACGCCCGTCGGCTTCGATCTTCTGGCGACGTATCGCATGACCGAGCTGCTCGACACCCTCCGCGACCTCTACACCATGATCCTCATCATCGGCCCGCGCGCTGATCGCCAGGTCGACCTGGAGATCCTCTCCGCTCGCGCCGATGGCATCATTTTCCTCGCCGACGACCAGTCGGGCCGCTGCCTGAAGTCGATCCCGAATATCAAAATCCTCGCCAGTCTCGGCGCACCGATCCTCGGGGCCGTCGTCCAGACCTCGCAAGGTGGGACCCCGAGGTCAAAACGTGCCGTCCGAAAATTGGACAAAGTGCCCGCGTGACATAGGCTCTCAACAGACGGCACTCAAGGCCGTGGGAAAAGACCCGAGGTGCAATCGAATGCTCACCTTTAATGAAACAACCGTCTCCGACGCTGTGGCGCAAGCACTTGTCGGGGAACTCCAGGCTTCGTTCATCCCGATCGCGGCCACACTGGGCTGTTCGTTGGCGTTTCGCATCGATTCCCGCGACGAATGGCTAGTGATCGACCCGGCTTGTCGATGCGACGACGAATATTCGGTCGGCGATCTCGATTGCCTCGGGGCAGGGCGAGACCTGGCCACGATCCCGATTGAGTTCGAAGGGACATGGCTGGGAGATATTCGGGTTTGCACCCCAAGGGCGGCCGCCACGACCCTCGGTGTACTTCGGCAGATCATCGAATCGACATTGAAGCGGATCTTACTGGAGAAGCAAGAGTCGCGGCTTCGCAACGAACTCAGCGAATGCAGGCAGAATCTCGAAGCCCTCTACGAGACTCATTCGCTCACGCCCACCTCGCAGAGCATGGAGGCGATCGTCGATCGTGTCCTCTCCCGCGCCGTGGGGGGCGAGCACGACCGCCGGGCTGCCTTGTGGGTCGAACATAACGGGACGCTCGAACAGTTCGGCACTGAGGCCAGCGGCAACGGGTCTCGGCCACCCTTCGACGAGGGGTTGATCCGCACGGCCGTGGCCGAGCAGCGTGGGCTCGTTATCGACGACTTGCAGCCGGAATGCGGCGGGTCGGCGCGGGTCCTGATCGCGCCGGTCGCCTCGTTCCATGGGACACGGGGCGCGGTTGCGGTCTGGGGATCGGCGTCGGGAAAACCTTTCGACTCGCGGTTCGTCCGGCAGACCCAGGCCCTCGCGACCCAGGGCGTGATGGCCCTTGAGGGAGAGCGGCTCTATCGGGCGGCGCTCGAGAACGAGCTGATCCGGCAGGAGCTGGACATCGGTGCCCGGATGCAACAAATGCTGCTGATCGGCAACCAGCCGAATCCGCTCGGTTTCGCGCACGTCGCGAGCCTCGTCCTGCCTTCGCAGCGAGTCGGGGGGGATTTCGTCGAGTTCTTCCCGCATCAAGATCACTGCATTGATATCTTGATCGGCGACGTCATGGGTAAGGGGCTGAAGGCGTCACTTGTTGGCGCTGCGGTCGCCAGGCAGTTCCACCGGACGCTCTGTTCGCTCCTCTCCGCCCGCCAAGATCACCTACCCCGGCCTGAGAAGATCGTCTCGATCGTTCATGAGGAGATCGCCCGCCTCCTTGCCGAGTTCGACAGTTTCGTCACGCTCAACTACGCGAGGATTGACGCAACCACGACCCGTTTCGAGTTCGTCGACTGCGGCCATACGCCAATCCTGCACCATAGGCGCCAGACCCGCCAATGCCAACCGATTCGCGGTCAGAGCATGCCACTGGGCTTTAGCGATCGGGAATCTTATGAACAGGTTTCTGTGTTGTATGATGACGGAGACCTCTTCGTCTTCTACTCCGATGGTGTGACCGAGGTCAGAGACGCAAACGGAGAATTTTTCGGCCTGGAACGGCTCATTGCCCTGGTCGAAGGCCCGGGGCACGACGGCAATCCCGAGGCATTGATCCAGATCATCCAGACGGCGCTCGCCCACTTCGCGGGGAGCGATCGCTTCGATGACGACCTGACGATCGTCGTCGTCGAGGCCCACGTCGCCGAGCCTCCCAAGCCCGGCACGCGGACGGCCTGCCTGGAGATCAAGAGTGACCTCTCCCGCCTGGAAGCCGTCCGGTCGTTCGTCCGATCGGTCTGCCAGGGCGACGACTACCCATGCCTTAGCGCACGCCGGGTCTCGCTGCTGGAACTCGCCGTCACCGAGGCGATCAGCAATATCATGATCCACGCATACGGGGGCCGCACCGACTGCTGGATTCGGGTCGAGGGAGAGATCTCGAACGAATGCGTTCTGATCCGCTGCACCCACACCGGCGAGCCGTTCGACCCGTCCACTGTCGAGCCGCCCCCCTTCGACGGGACGCGTGAGGGCGGCTATGGCGTCTACCTCATCGACCAGTCGGTTGACGAGGTGTTCTATGTGCAAAACGGCCGCGGAATCCACGCCATCACGCTCATCCAGAAACGCCAGTTGACTGAACCAGGAGCCTGATCCGTTATGGACATCTCATTTGAAACCGTCGGCTCCGTCACGATCGTCACGCTCGGAGGCACGTATTTCGACGCCGGCCGCTCCAAGGAGTTTCGCCGCGAGGTCATTGAGCGGCTGTCCTCTCCCGCCAAAATTCTCATCGACCTGACGGAGATCCAGTTCATCGACAGTTCCGGATGCGGCGCGATCCTCGCTGCCTCGCGCCGGGCGAATCCCACCGGGCAGGGGCCTGGCGACCTCAAGCTCTGTGGCGTCACGAAGCAAGTCCGCATGGTCTTCGAGATGGTGCGACTCCACAAAATTATCGATATCTACAACACGCGCGACGAAGCGATTCGGGCCTTCGAGGTCGACTCGTCTGCCGTGGCTCTGGCATCGAGGTAAATATGGCGACCGTACTGACAGCCGACCGATCCCGCATCCTACTCCGCGACGAGCTGATCCGCCTCTATGGCGACGGCGGCAGCTCACCGAGCGGGCTCGCGAGGCGGCTCAAGCTCTGGTGGAAACTCTATTCCTGGGACGTCGCGATCGGCGGCGCGACGCTGCTGAAGCGGCTATTCGACATCGCCACGTCGGGCCTGGCGCTGGTCGCCCTTTTGCCCCTCTTCTTTGTCGTGGCGATCTTGATCAAACGCCACGACGGCGGGCCGGTGCTCTTCTGGCAGAAGCGGGTCGGGCGGTGGGGACGCGAGTTCACCTTCCCGAAATTCCGGTCGATGCAAGTTGATGCGGAGACGCTCAAAGACGCCCTGCTCGCCCAGAACGACCACCGAACCGGGCCGACATTCAAGATGAAACGTGACCCGCGCGTTACGCCCGTCGGCCGCGTGATCCGCAAGCTGAGCATCGACGAACTGCCCCAACTCTGGTGCGTCCTGATCGGCGAGATGTCGATCGTCGGGCCTCGACCTCCGGTCCCTCGCGAGGTCGCGGTCTACACATTGGCAGACCGTCGACGGCTCGAAGTCACGCCCGGACTGACCTGCATCTGGCAGGTGAGTGGGCGCGGAGACATCCCCTTCGACCGTCAAGTCGAACTCGACGTTCAATATGCTCAGAGCAAGAGCTTCTGGTTTGATCTCTTCTTGATCCTCAAGACCATCCCGGCCGTACTCACCGGACGAGGTGCATATTGAACCGCCCATCATCGAAAGGGGCACGGATGAGGACGATCCTGATCGCCACCGGAGACCCCTCTGATCTCGGCGCACTGGCCGAGCAAGACCCCGCGCCGATGCTCCCGTTCGTCGATCGGCCGTTCCTCCAGCACGTCGTCGAGTCGTTGGCATCGCGCGGATTTACCGAATTCGACCTGGTCGTGAGTCACCTCGCCCACCGGATCGAGGACCACTTCGGCGACGGCACGCGCTGGGGCATCACGATTCGTTATCATGTCGCCCGAGACGCAGACCGGCCGTATCGCAGGCTGCTCACGATGAGCCCACTCGTAGGCGATACCCCCGTGTTGCTCTGCCACGCCGACCGGTTCCCCTCGATCGAGGCGATCGAACCACCGGCTCCGGCGACCGGGCCGATTCTGTACTGCAAACGAGGCGACTGGACCGGCTGGGCCTGGATATGCCGTGACGACATCAAAGACGTATCGGCCGATGACGACGAGAAGACCCTGGCCGCCCGCCTATTTGCACGCACGAACGAACAGGGCATCATTGAGGCAGGCAAGGGAATGAGCGCGGGCGATTTCGCCTCGATCCTGGCGGGCAATATCGCCGCCCTCTCCGAACGGTCATCATCGCTCCTCTTCGGAGGCCGCGAGGTCGAGCCCGGGCTCTGGATCTCGCGAAACGTCATCCTCCACCCAACAGCGCGGCTCATCCCGCCGGTCTACCTCTGTGAAGACTGCAAGGTCGGCGAAGGGGCGGAAATCGGCCCTGGTGTCGTCGTCGGCTCCGGGTGCGTCCTCGACCGCCGGTGCTCGGTCGCCAACGCCGTTGTCTTCCCGTCGACTTACGTCGGCGAAGGGGTTGACCTTCACGACGTTCTCGTCGTCCGCGACCATCTCATCGACGTTCGCACGGGACTTCAAATCACACTCTATGATGAAATATTGCTCGGAACCGCCTCGGGCCGATCGCTGGGACTGCGGCTCGCGAGGCTCGTCGCGCGGGCAACGGCGGTCGTGGCCCTGGCCTTCACTTGGCCGATCCTGCTGGCGACGGCGGTCGTTCTCAAGGCCTTGGGGCGCGGAGGTTTCTCTCCGACCGACGTGGTCTCGCTGCCGGCCTCAACCGACCGAGCGCGATGGAAGACGTATCGACTCTGGAGGTTTAACCTCGGAGAGGATTCCGCACCGAGGGGAGGGCTGCTCGACCTACTGCTCCGATTCCTCCCTGGCCTGCTGAACGTCGCCCGTGGAGAGCTGCGATTCGTGGGTGTTCCGCCCCGATCGGCCGAAGCGATCTCTGCGCTGCCCGAGGAATGGAAGGCCCTCTATCTTCGGACCCATGCCGGGTTAATTACGGAATCGAACCTCTTCAACGCACCGTCACCCGACCCCGAGGGGGACCAACTGGCCGACGCCTATTATGCCGTCGCCGGGGGGAAGCTCCACGACGTCCGGCTCGTGGCGGGCTATCTCGGCAAGGCTCTATTTCGGTGAGGTCCGACACGATCGGTCGCCGAAAATGTCCTATAGAAGAGAGGGACAATTCGCCATCTCTCTATCGAAGGGAGGCCGATCGTGAAGGGCATCATCCTCGCGGGAGGGTCGGGGACTCGGCTCTACCCGATGACCCGCGTCGTTAGTAAGCAGCTCCTGCCGATCTATGACAAGCCGATGATCTATTACCCCCTCAGCACGCTGATGCTCGCGGGGGCTCGTGAAATACTCATCATATCCACGCCCACTGACTTACCTCGCTTCAAGGAGCTTCTCGGCGACGGCGGCGCGTGGGGCCTCCACCTTGAATACGCCGAGCAGCCCCGCCCCGAAGGTCTGGCGCAGGCCTTCGTGATCGGTCGGGAATTCGTCGGAGACGACCGGGTCGCGCTGGTGCTCGGCGACAACATCTTCTACGGCCACGGCCTCGGCAACATCCTTCGAGAGGCTGCCTCACGGCCGACCGGGGCAACCATCTTCGGCTATCACGTCCAGGACCCCGGCCGCTATGGCGTGGCTGAGTTCGGGCCTGACGGCGAGGTGGTCGGGATCGAGGAGAAGCCCGCTGTGCCCAGGTCATCCTATGCTGTGACCGGGCTCTATTTCTATGACAACCAGGTTCTCGATATCGCGGCCGCGCTCCAGCCTTCCCCGCGCGGCGAGCTGGAGATCACCGACATCAACCGCGAATACCTCCGGCGCGGCCGGCTCCGGCTCGACGTGCTCGGGCGAGGGATCGCCTGGCTCGACACCGGGACGCCCGAGGCCCTCCAGCAGGCCGCGAGCTTCATCCAGTCGGTCGAAACCCGACAGGGTCTGAAGGTCGCCTGCCTCGAAGAGGTCGCCTATCGGATGGGATTCATCGACGCCTGGCAGGTACGTGAGGTCGCCGAGACGCTCAAGAACGACTACGGACGCTATCTTGAACAGGTGATTGAAGGAGAAGCATATGAAAGTTGTCAAATTGAAGTTTGAGGGTGCCTTGCTGATCGAGCCCCGCGTCTTTCGCGACCCGCGCGGATACTTCCTGGAAGGGTGGAACGAGGATCGGTTCGAGTCTGAAGGGGTGCCGCACCAATTTGTCCAGGACAACCTCTCGCGGTCGAAGATGGGGGTCGTCCGCGGCCTGCACTACCAGTCTCCCCGCCCGCAAGCCAAGCTCGTGTCTGTTCTGTGGGGGACTATCTTCGACGTGATGGTCGACATCCGGATCGGCTCCCCTACCTTCGGTCAGTGGGAAGGGGTCTACCTCGCTGCGGAAGAATGTCTACAGTTGCTTATCCCTCCCGGATTCGCTCATGGATTTGCGGTGATCTCCGAAGAAGCCATATTCTCTTATAAGTGCTCTGACTATTACCATCCTGAGTTCGAGGGAAGCGTCCACTGGAACGACCCGGCCATCGGGATCGAGTGGCCGATCGGTCGCCCGATGCTCTCGCCCAAAGACGCCCGCGCCCCCCGACTCTCCGACATCCCGACCGACCGCCTCCCCCAATATGCCGACTGTTCCGAGCCGGCCTCCCTCAGTGAACTCGTCCTCCACTGAGGCCCGACGACCCGATCGGGTTGCTCTGAAAGTCCTAATTCTGAGTGATTTGCGCAATTTGAAGAATGCCCGGCAATTACTGGGCATATGCATCGATCTGGTGCTTCTTTTATGGGGTCGGGTGTCCCAAGGGCACAGGAAAAATTCGTTTGGTCGAAACGCTCTGGTCCCCTCCCCACTTGTGGGGGAGGGTTAGGGTGGGGCGTTCTTGGACCAAGGGTGTGGATCAACCGCGAGACCGGGATGGGTTCGTTTGGCGCGATGATTGGTCGATGTCGGTTGGGTTCGCTCGGTCGAAAGGTTGTGCGGCATGCCCCCCCACCCTAGCCCTCCCCCACGGGGTGGGGAGGGGACCGGATTGGGTTCGCTCGGCGCACCCCGGCGACGGCCGTTGTTGGCTTCGTTCGGCACCGTGAATTCGCTGGCATCGGTTGTCATGGAGGTGGATCACCCGCCGATGGAGGGACGAGGACGTCGACGACGACGACCCACGTCTGATCATCGATCCGGGCGGTGTCCGCGTCCCGTCGAAATTACCGCTCTCGATTCAAGCGACCCCCCGCTCGTTCCAGTCACGGTCGAGGTTGGGCTTGGCGGTCGATCGGATGACCGAGCCGCCGACGCCGACGCGGATGCCGAGGTAGGCCATCAGGAAACCGCCCGTTGAGATCAACCACACAAGAGAGTTCGGCGGGGCGGTCCAGTCGACGAACTGAACGCGATCGCTATTCGACTCGCGGAGGAGCGAGACCGTTCGCTCTCTGTGGTCGGGGTTCCATCGGTATGGTCCTGGGTGTCGAACCACGGAAGTTTGGGCGGTCCTATTGATCGAAACGGATCGAGGCGGAGGACCTCAGAGGAACGAACGGGGAAAGCTGAAGTTTGGGCGGGGGAAAAGCCGATAACTGATCTGGTACTTCATGCCCACTCCTTGTAAAAGGGGCCACCGCGGTGATCGCGATCCCCTCCGTTCGAGCTTACCGGCCCAGGGATGGGTCGGGCAGCATCCGAGACAGGGACGTCGTGCCAACCGCCTCGTCGCCCGCCTCAGCGCGGATCGGCGGGAATCGCCTCTCCAAGATGGAGGGACGAGGGGCTCTCGACATGAGGCTCGCCCACGGATGGGCCGGGAATGACCGTTCCCGGATAGTTTCTCACCTTCGCACCACCACTCCGAACCGTATGGCAAGGCGAACCGGCCCGAAACGGCCGACCTCCGCCCCAGCCCTGTGTCGTGTCGCCTC
This sequence comes from Isosphaeraceae bacterium, assembly GCA_025356435.1. GTDB lineage: Bacteria > Planctomycetota > Planctomycetia > Isosphaerales > Isosphaeraceae > CAMFLR01. Next base: position 44,129 of record JANXSY010000078.1, read on the forward strand.
GACGACGCGTGCCCTCCGGTGGTACGCGCGTCGCGTCCGGCCCGAGTTCGTCGCACCTGCGGCGAGCCTCCGGTCGTCCTGCGGGAAAGGAGTCCGTGCGGCATGACCTACGCAGCTTTGTTGATCGCCCTGATCGCCTCCACGCCCTCCGACGACGCCTCACCCGCTCCGTCAAAAGCGGTCGCGGCACGGGGCGAACCCGTCCTGCTCGACTTCAACGCCACCTGGTGCGGCCCATGCCGCCAGATGCGAAAGGCGATCGAAGGCCTGGTTGACGCCGGCTACCCGATCAAGTCAATCGACGTCGACCAGCATAAAGACCTTGCCCAACGCTACGGTGTCACCGCCTATCCGACCTTTGTCGTCGTCGACGCCGAAGGCACAGCCCTCGCCCGTAGCGAGGGTCTTCAGCCCGCCGCCAACCTCGCCGCGATGTATCGAGAGGCCCAGGGCAAAGTCCGTTCGAGGCCTCAGGCTCGCCCGATCTCGAACCGGAATGACGAGTCGGATCGGGACGACAGCCTCGACGAAGCCCCGCCGATCGTCAGCAAGGCCCCGAATCCGAAGCCTTGGGAAACTGTTGTACGCATCCGGATGCGGCTCAGCGGCAACGCCGAAGGGGTTGGCTCGGGCACGATCATCTCGAGCAATGCCCGCGAGACGATCATCCTCACCTGTGCGCACATCTTCAAGGAAGAAGGCCGGCCGACCCCGCCGCCCTCACAATATCGCAAGCCGATCAGCGTCGACCTCTTCGACGGCCAGCTCGGCGCGAGGGGGAACCCGAAGCAGGTCCACTTCGTCGAGACCGTCCAGGGCGAGGCGATCGACTATGACACGACCAATGACGTCGGGCTGATCCGCATCCGTCCCGGCAAAGTCTTGCCCTATGCCAAGGTCGTCCCCTCAAATTGGGCTCCGGGCGAAGGCATGAGCATGACGACAGTGGGATGTTCTGAAGGCAAGGACGCCACAGCCTGGAGCACCAAGGTCTTGCGGACCAACGCCAAGCTCAAAAACACCGGGACCGGCGAGACCTTCTACGTGACCGAGTGCGACCACCCCCCCGCACAAGGGCGGTCGGGCGGCGGCCTCTTCACTGACGACGGCTATGTGGCGGGCGTCTGCGACTTCGCCGATCCCCAGCACGGTCACGGCCTCTACGCCGTCCCAAAATCGATCTACAAGCTGCTCGACAAGAATCAGCTCATGGCCCTCTATGAGCCTGGTGCCCGCAAACGCGAACAGCCGAAGCGACTACTCGCCGACGGCGGCGCGAGTCCCAAGCGAACCAACGGCGACGGCACTTATCGGTCGCAATCGCCCGAGGAAGACGACTGGAACGTTCCCCCGCCCGGACGCTTCGGCATCAAGCCGCCCGTCCTCGCCGACGCCGATACGACCGGGTCGAAGTCTCCTTCGACCAAGAAGTCATGGGAGAAGCCAGGTGCCAAGCTGGCTAGTCATCAACCGATCGAGAACGAGGCTGTCCCCTCACGGATGACCCGAGACGGCAGCGACGAACCGGCCCCGGCACAAGCGGCTGAGGAGACGGAAGTCGTTGAAGAGAAGCCGGTGCGAGCGAAGTCCCGATGGATTCCGGTCCGCCAGCCCTGACGGCCTTCTGAACCGAACTCAGATATCGACGGGATGGACGTGGTGTTCAGTGAACCACGTCCATCCCGTCTTGTCGTTTGCCTCGACAGCCCAGTGAGAACCGATTGTTCGGACGGCATGACTTCGCGTCACTGCACGATCCGGCCCGATCGGATGCCTTCACGTTCGCCGAGGTAGAGCAGCACAATCGCCGCGATCAGGAGCCAGCAGGCATACGGCAAGATGCCCGCCTCGACGAGTCGTCCGAGCGGACCGCCACGCTCGGCGAAGTCGCGCAGAGACTTCATCAGCCCGCGCTGCATAAACAGGATCGGCAGGAGCGAGATCGCCGATCCGAAGAAGTAGGCACGCTCATGCCCGACCGAGTTGCGTGCCCGATCCGTCGCGTATAGGAGCGGGATTGCAAGAATGATCGCGTCGGAGAGGCGGTGATAGAGAAACAGCATCGCGAACAAGGCGACGAGCGATCGCTTTGCCCCCTCCGAGATTCCCGACCGCCCGAGCACCTGATAGCCGACAAATCCGCCGATGACTGCCATCACGACGATCTGTGCGAGCTTCGCCGACGTCCGTGACTTCAGCCCCGCGCGATAGAACGCATGGTCGAGGCCGATCATGTCGCCGTTATCGGGGGCGGCATAGGTGAAGTCATTCGCGGTCCCCGGTGCGCTCATCCGGCCGATCCCCTGGAGCCATCGGGCGACTCGTGCAGGAGTCTCTGCCGCATGGCCGGTCGTGAGGCAGATCGCCGCTGTCATCACGATCATCGAGGCCCAGGCCGGTAGGTCGGAGCGTCGGCGGAAGAGTATCAGGAAAGGGAGCATCGTGCCGATCTTGATCGTGGCGATCGCGAGCCAGAACCCCGCCAAGATGCCTCGGCCTCGCGACTGGGCGTGCAAGGCCAGCACGCAGGCGACAGCCGTGATGATCGAGAGTTGGCCAGAGCCCAGGCACGCACGCGTGGCGTTCGAGATCGCGACAACGCTGCTGAGGATCAAGATCACAAATGAAGCCGACACCCGCATCGCTCGGTCATCAGCCGAGAGAGCACGCCAAGTTAAGGGAATGAGTGTCAGGGTCATCGCGGCGCTGATCACGACCCAGAGAGCAAATGTGACGTTCATCGGGCCAAGAGCGAACGCCGCGAACAACGGAAAGGCGGTGGGGGGATTGAGCGGGGGCAAGACTGACGTTTGCAGGAGGTCGATCGGGTCGCGACCCGCAAGGACTTCCCGCCCGGATTCGCAAAACGCGGAGAAGTCGAACGTCCCTGCAGGCGGATTCAATGCGATCTGGACGACGCTGAGACAGAACGCGACGAGGGCGAAACCGGCAAGCCACCTCACCCAGACTGGTGGTCGTCCACGTCCCACGAGCACGGCGACCGTCGCCACGAGAGCCGCGAGCGATCCAGCATAGTGGAGGAGTGACACAAGCATGAGTATCGACAAGTCTCACTTTGGACTATCGGAACCCGGAAAACGCTTCGGCTTGGAGACCGGCTTTGCGATCGAGGGTTCGGCGACAGGATTGTCGACGTCGATAAACTTGAGGCCGAGGTTGGCGAGGATCGACTGGAGTTCGATCCAGCTTGAATCTCGAACGATGGCGACCGTGGGGCCGAGCCGATCGCCGAGGTAGGGCGAGGTGTCAGGGTGCTGCAGTAGGCCGTCGAGCAGGTCTTCATCCGGGACGGTAAGCACCATCGGCCGCGAGACTTCGATCGGATCGACCTTGGGACGACCCGCGTAGAGCAGGAGCCGGATCGCGGCCGGGATCGACTCGCCGGTGCGCTGGAGAAACCATCGAGTGAGCGACGACTGGGTTAGCCCGGCGTCTTCGCGGGCGCGAGCGAGCGAAGCGGCCGAGACCCGGAAGCGTCGCCGCGTCTCGGCGTGGGGGAGTTCCTCAGCGAACCGGACGAGTTCGGCGTCGACGAGTAGGTCGGATCGGGCTAGGTCAAGCGCGAGGGTTACTCCGTCGAGCTCAACCTCAACGCACGGTTCGGCCGCGCGTCGGTAGTCGCGCTGACCGGCGAGACGGAAGCGATGGAACGGGATGGTGCTGGGATCTTCTACGAGGAGCAATCGCTCGGAGATGCGGATCGGACCCGTCGAACCGGGGGCAACGGGCCAGTCGCTGACGGCCAGTTCGAGGTCTTCCTCGTTGGCGAATTCGACCAGAGTGGCCGAGGCGTAATAGGTCACCCGTTCGCGACGAGAGGCCCAGGTATTCACGGCGTCGGCCACACTCGGCGGGATCGCACGCTGACTGTGTTTGCTAAGCCGATCGATCATGGAGTCGGGCGTGAGGCCGCCTTCGAGACCCTGGTAGATCGACTCGGGCGTGAGCTTTAACTCAAGCGCGGAGCCAACTTGAGTCCAGTGCGCGAACCGGCTGAACTCGCCGATCAAGCCGGGCGTGAGGCCCTGTCGATAGGCGATGATTTCAAAATTCGGCTGGACGAAGAGGAAGTGCTCGAACGTCGTTCGACCGGGCGGTGGCGGGCCGAGGGCCATCACGTAGCGCCCGAGAGGGGTCAGTTGCACGACGCGACGACCGGTCGACACTTCCTCGGCCGTTCGGGTCAGCCCCAGTTGATAGGCAGGGCCGAGCAAGACGGCGGCGATGACGGAGGCGTGGTCGGGGGTCAACGCAATCTGTCGAGAGTGAGGGATGATCGGGTGTTGCCAGCCTGGGGCGAGCGTGTCGAGATGGGCGGCGAAGTCTTCAGGCGCAAGCCAGTCGTCTTCGCCGATCGTCGCGAGCCAGAGCATTGCGACGGGTCGGAGATAGGGGAGCGTCGGCTCGGTCGCGCCGCCATCGGCGACCATCCCGCCGAGTTCGTGCCAGTTTCGAAGGCCGAGCCAGCGGGTGGCGACCATCTGAGGTAAGTGGACGGCGTTCTCGGCCCAGAATTCAGTCGAGGCCGCCACGATCCGGTCCGAGCCCGGCTCGTCGGCGAGCAGGCCGACCGAACGTGCGAGTTCGATCCAGAGCAGGGCCATGTCGGGAAGGGGCTCAAAGGCATCTGAGATTGGGCCGGCGATGACGGGGTCGTCCTCGATCCGCTCACGATCGCGTTTGAAGAAGGTCCGCTGGAGGGTCTGTCTGAGCGGAGACTCGGCGACGCGCTGCCAGACAGCGGCCATGCGGAGGATCGGTTCGAGGCCGTCGGCTTCACGGACCTGACGGACCGGACCTGCGACCGGCGGGCCCGCCGCCTCGGGAAGCATCGTGCGGGCCGCATTCACCCCGGCCGGGTGGGCCAGAAGCCGGGCAGGGGCAGGGGGATTCGGTGCCGTTTCTGCATCCCTCAGCGCGAGCAATCCGCGCTCGAGGAGCGGATGGACGGCGGCGTCGGGCTCAATCCCGAGAGCGGTTAGCGCCAGGCCGAGGCCGGGGGCCGACCATGAATAGGTCTCGGTAAGAGCGTACAGGCCAAGCGCAGTTTTCGACCCGACCGGAAGGTCGGACAGCAGGCGTTCTGCGATCCGGTGTTCCGAGAGCCGCTCGACGACCCAATCCGGGCGAAGTTTATGGCTAGCGCTGACCTCGGCCCCACCGGACAGGCGATGGATCATCATCAGCCGTGTCTGGTCGTACCGCTGAAGTGCCGCGCGATAGGCCGCCAGGGGCGGTTCGGGCAGGGGGGCGGAGAACGCGGGCATCTCGTCGGACGGGTCGAGCATGGGGGCTTCCGCGGCGTCAGCGGTCGTGTCTTCTCAAAGCACCGAGGTGAAGATCAGCGGGCCACTCGTGGCGTTTGACCCATCCGCCGCAACTCGTCGAGGATCGCGTCTTCTTCCTCGGCATGCACGAGCAAGACCGTCTCAGAGAGCCGGCCCACGATGAGCTTCGCGAGCGATTTCCGCGCGAGAAGCTCCTCTGCTAGCACGGGGTCAGCCGTGCGGATCAGGCTCACGGCGCGATGGAGCTTGACGGGTATTCGGGTCAGCGGGTTGAGCATGCGTGGCATCTCGGCGGAGGGAAGCGATGGCCCGTCGCGTGGGTTATTGGCTCATCTTCGCGGCATCCTCGACCCACTTCGTGATGTCGGATTCGTCGAGGATTTCATAGCTGTAGCCTTGCTCGGTCAGGAAGAGCTGGCGATGGTGCGCAAAGTCCATCTCCCGCGTGTCTCGGGTGACGAGCGTGTAGAACCTCGCAGGCTCGCCTTCTTTTGGACGGAGGATGCGACCCAGTCGCTGAGCCTCTTCCTGGCGGGAGCCGAACGTGCCCGAGATCTGAATCATGACGTTGGCGTCGGGGAGGTCAATCGCGAAGTTGCCGACCTTGGAGAGCACGAGCTTGCGAATTTCGCCGTCGCGAAACCGCCCATAGAGGTCTTCGCGTTCGCTGTTTCCGGTCTGGCCGGTGATGAGCGGGAGGTTGAATCGCTCGGCGATCGACCGGAGCTGCCTCAGATATTGACCGATGACGATAATTCGATCTTCCGGCCCATCGTGGAGTCCGAGGAGCTGGGCGACGACGTCTTCCTTGACCGGGTTCTCGCTGGCGATCCGGAACTTATCGCGCCACTCCGCTACAGCGTAATCCATCCGACCCGAGCCGGTCGAGGGAAGGGCGAGTCTGACCTCGTGGCAGAGCGCCTCGGCGATCCAGCCCTTCTGTTCGAGTACGCGCCAGGGCACGTCATACTTCTTCGGGCCGATCAGGCTGAAGACGTCTTCCTCGCGGCCGTCTTCTCTGACGAGGGTGGCGGTCAATCCGAGCCGCCGGCGGGCCTGAATGTCGGCGGTGACACGAAAGACGGGGGCGGGCAGGAGGTGGACTTCATCGTAAATGATCAGGCCCCAGTCACGCTCATTGAAGAGGGTGAAGTGGGGGAAATCGCCGTCTTTCTTGGGGCGATAGGTAACGATCTGGTAGGTCGCGAGCGTGACCGGAGAGATCGCCTTCGACTCGCCCGTATAGAGGCTGACGAGCGAGTCGTCGAGGTCGGTCTTGTCGAGAATCTCGCGCCGCCACTGCTCAACGGAGGTTGTGCTGGTGGTGAGGACAAGGGTGTTCTTGCCGATCGCGGCCATCGCCGCGATGCCGACGATCGTCTTCCCTGCACCGCAAGGGAGGACGATCACGCCCGAGCCGCCCCGGACGTCTCCACCGGCGTGGAAGGCCTCGACGGCGAGCCGCTGATAATCCCGCACGCGGAACGGGTGGCCGGAAACAGACACTTCGCGGAGGCCGATCGCGAGCGCGGCCCCTTCGGTATAACCGGCGAGGTCTTCGGCAGGGTATCCGACGGCGATGAGTGCCTGCTTGAGCATGCCACGAAAGGCGTCGTTGATCGCGAAGCTGGTCTCGTCGATCCGGTCTCCCAGGAAGTCGCGCACGCCCTTGCGGCGGGCGAGTTCTTCGAGGAGGTGGCCATCCGACGAGATCAGTCGGAGCATTCCGTCGACGCGGCGGAGCTGGACCCGCCCGTAGCGTGAGACAAGCTCCCGAAGGTCGGTCGGGACGTTGGTCGGGAGGGGGAACTTGCTGAAGGTCGCGAGCGCGTCGATCATCGCGTCGGCGGTCATGCCGGCGGCAGCGGCGTTCCAGAGCGAGAGGGGGCTAAGCCGATACGTATGAATGTGTTCCGGGCTTTTTTCCAGCTCTGCGAACGGCGCGAGGGCGTCACGCGCCTGGGGATAGAGCGGATTATCAACTTCGAGCAGGACGGTCCGGTCGCCCTGGACGATGAGTGGATTCGCGGGGTTATACTGCATGGCTCCTTGCCGGTCGAAGATAGGCTGGGATGGGGAGGGTTTCGAGAGCTAAGGTCACTCTTCGTTGCCTTCCGAACCCTGAATATCAGCCTCGGACACGCCCAGATATTTCGCCACCGCGTCGAGTTGATTCTTAATCTCGAAGATCCCGGCCGGCCGCTTATCGCGGTTCGGCTCCAGACAGGCGAGGATCGTCTCGTTGAGCGTACCGGGAATCTTGGGGTTGATCTGGATCGGCGCGGCGAGCTTACTCGAACGCGTGTTGTCGCCGGGCTTCGGGTTGCCCATGTTGGCATATCGGCCTGTAAACATTCGATACATCGTCGCGCCGAAGTTGTAGATGTCGGTTCGGTCGTCGACAATCTTCTCGTTCACTGTTTCGGGGGCGATATATTGCGGAGTGCCCTGGATGCGGTTCTTGTCGCGTCCCTTGATCCAGGCGGTTCCCAGGTCGATTAGCTTCACCTTGCCGTCTTTGGTGAGCATGATATTGCCGGGCTTAAGATCACCGTGGTAGACGCCCCGGCGGTGCATGGTTGAGAGTCCGGACGCGACCTGAGTGAAGATCAGCACGAGCTGGCTCATCCCGGGTGCTTCAATCTCGTCGAGCGTGCGGCCGTCAACAAACTCCATCAGGAGTTCGACGCCAGAGGTCTTGAACCACGACTTCTTGATCCGACAGTCGTAGATCCGGACGATCGCTGGATGCTTGAGTTTCTTGCCGACCTCGTATTCGGTCTTCGCCTGCTCGATGAACACGTCGTCGTCGGCGTCTTGCCGTTTGACGACCTTGAGAGCGAAGTCTTTGCCGCCGCGAGTCTTATCTTTGATCAGGAAGACGACGCTCCCGGCCCCTTCGCCGAGCTGTTTCGCCACGCGAAACTGCATGTCCTTGAAATTCGGCTCGGTCGTCACGTTCGACATGCGTTCCTCGGAGCTATCATCAAGGATGCGGCGCGCGGCGAAACGCGGGGCCAGGCCCTCTCGACCACCCAAAGAGGGTATCGCAACGAGCTTCCGGCGGCAATCCCCCGGTCGTGCCGTATGGCCCTTCTCGACTATAATACGTTCGCGACATTCGACCTCAACTCGCCTGGGAATCTCTGATGAGCGACACAAACTCCCATCTCGGTAACGCCAATCTCGCCGCCGCGCTCGGCCGAGTCCCCAGTGGCCTTTTCATCTTGACCGTACGCTCGGGTGGCCGGTCGACCGGCATGCTCGCGAGCTGGGTTCAGCAGGCCGGATTCGACCCGCCGATGCTGACCGTGGCACTTCACCGTGACCGCTACGTCGGCGAGTGGGTCAGGGCGTCGGGCAAGTTCGTGCTCAATCAGATCGCCGTCGGCAACAAGTCGCTCCTGCGACACTTCGGAAAGGGCTTCCACCCGGAGGAAGAGGCATTCGAGGGCGTAAATCTGGCTCAGGAACACCCGGCCGGCCCGGTGCTCGCTGACGCGTTGGCTTTCATGGTCGTCGAGTCCGTTGGCGAGGTGGCTGGAGCCGACCATGTGGTCTTGCTGTGCAAGGTTGTCGAAGGAGGGCTGATCGACTCCGAGGGCCAAGCGTTCGTCCACATTCGGCAAAATGGGCTCCACTACTGATCATCACCTTCCGAGGAGGCGACGATGTCCGAACCCAAGCTGTCGCAACTCTCTGCGGGGTTGCTCGAAAAGGCGAGGATCGCAGTCCGAGGGCTTGCGAGCCTGTTCGGCCGGAAGGACGCTCCGCCGGTCGAGGGGCCGACCGACCATGGGACGACCGTCATCAGCGTCGATACCTTGCGAGAGAACCGCATCCCGCCCCGCCAGGTCAGCACCCGGAAATGGCCGGTCTTGCACGCGGGCAAGACGCCAAAGGTCGACCTCGCAACGTGGGATCTACGGCTGTTTGGGCTTGTCGAAGGGTCGGTCCGGTGGACCTGGGACGAGTTCCGCTCGCTGCCCTCGGCAAGGGTCATCGCCGACATGCATTGCGTGACGCGATGGAGTAAGCTCGATAATGGCTGGGAGGGCGTGCTCGTCTCGGAGGTGATGAAGCATGTTTGCCTCAAGCCCGAGGCGAGATTTGTCGTGCTTCACTGTGACGCAGGCTATACCACCAACCTCCCGATCGCCGACTTTCTGGGCGAAGACTGCCTATTCGCCTGGGGTCACAACGGTCAGCCGCTCGACGTCGATCACGGAGCACCGCTCCGCATGGTCGTGCCGAAGCTGTATGCCTGGAAGAGCGCGAAATGGGTGCGCGGGGTCGAGTTCTTGACGGAGGATCGGCCGGGGTTCTGGGAAGAGAACGGCTACCATAATTACGGTGATCCCTGGAGCGAACAGCGGTATAGTTGAGATCATTTCCGGAGGTCGATCGGGGGGCGGAACGGCGTCTCAAAGGTGGAGGTGTGGGCCTCTCTGGTGCCCGAACGGTGTCGCTCGCCACCCTCCGAAAATCCGGTGACGCTTGTCGATAACGAGCCTGGCCTTGACCTCTCCCGCCGACATCACCTGCGGTCATTGCGATAACTGCCGCTCAACCGCTGCTCAGTGATCCGGGCAGAACCCGCCGACGGGCTTGACTGCCGACTCGGGCTTCGGGGCCAATAACGGTCTCTGTTCGGCACCTTTGATCATCGCGTCGAGTTGGGTCCGGTCGATGAGGCGACCTCTCACGACCACGGCCCGAATCTTCCGGGTGTTGCCGATCGAGATGAGCGGGTCGGCATCGAGCAGCACGAGGTCGGCCTGTTTTCCCGCCTCGACGGTGCCGAGAGTCGCCTCTCGACCGAGATATTTCGCCGGGTTGAGCGTCGCGGTGCGGAGCGCTTCGGAAGGCGAAAGTCCGGCCTTTACGAGAAAGCCGAGTTCGTCGTGCAGGCTAAATCCGGCAAAGATGTAGGGATTGCCCTCGTCGGTGCCGGCGAGGATCGGCACGCCCGCCTTGCTCATCTTGTTGACGAGTTCAAGGCTCCGCTCGAACATCTGCTTCTGGGCAGCGAAGTCTTCGGCCTTCATGTTGCGGAGCCGGAAGTCGTTCTTGGGGTCCCAGTAGAGTTTCGTGAACGAATCGATATAGATCAGGCGAGGGTCTTTCAGAAAGGCCGAATCGTCGAGATGCGCGAGGGCGTGAAGGACAACGAGTGTCGGGCATTGCCAGGTTTCATTGGCCTTCAGACGAGCGAAAAGGGCGTCTCCCTTCTCTGCGCTGAACGAGTCGCGGACTTTCTCATCGAGCGGTCTCAGCTTCAACCTCGCCGTGGCCCAGTCACCTTTCGCCTCGTCGAGAATCGTCTGGCGTGCCTTGAGGAGTTCGGCCTCGGCGGGCGAGCAGGCGGCGAAGAGGCCGTACATGTGTTCCATGCTCTTCTGACCGAGGTCTGAGGCCTCCCGAGCGCTCAGCAAGGTCGGCACATGCCCGGCGAACGCGATATCCTGGACTTTCGCTTCCGCCGCGATCGCCCGGTAACACTCCGGGGTGAGCATCGAATAGACCTTGATGAAGTCGGCCCCGGCCGCCTTGGCGTCGCGAACGGCCTTGCGTCCTTGCTCGGGCGTGGAGACCGCGATCGTGGTCGGCCAGATTGGCTTAGGGCCGTCGAGGATGTTGCTCGCGACGACAAGTCGAGGGCCGACGCGTCTGCCGCCCTCGATCTCCCGCTTCCAAGAGCCGTGCGGCACCGGGATTCCAGCCATCGCCGGGCTGCCCCACATGATCCGCAGGCCGGTCACGCCATTGGCGAGGTTGAGCGCGAGATTTCCCTCGCGAACGCAGTGGACGTGCATGTCCCAGAGGCCGGGGATCAGAAACTTCCCCTTACCGTCGATAACGATGGCGTCGGGACTGACCGGGCGATAGTCCTCGTCCGCGACGATCTTCGCGATGGTATCGCCGCTGAGTACGACCGTGCGTCCGCTGATCGAAGGCCCGCCCCTGGTGTCGACCACGCTCACGCCGACGATGACGATGGGAGGTGCAGGTATCGGAGGGTCAAAGGGCAGGAGCAGTGCCAGAAGAAGCACGGATACGAAAGTCATCCTGACGGATCTCCACTGCGCGAAAGTCTGGTCAACTGTTGCGTGGCAATAGGGGGAGAAGCCTGATAAGATCAATTTTGTTTTCGAGTCGACTCTCGATCATACCGCATGGGGACGCTCAAACAACGATGCCCGCCACAGTTGCCCCCGCGAAGATGGCCGATCGCTCGGTCGGCGAGCGTCTCCTGGCCGCGCTGACCGAGGCCGTGGGGGAGGAAAATCTCCTCTCACGCCGCGATGAGCTGATCGTCTACGAATGCGACGGCTACGTGATCGAGAAGAACGTCCCCGACGTGGTCGTCTTCCCGACGTCTCGCGAACAGCTTATCGCCGTCGTGAAGGTCTGCCACGAGGCCAAGGTTCCGTTCGTCCCTCGTGGGGCGGGCACGAGCCTCGCGGGGGGGACGCTCGCTGTCGGCGGCGGGGTGATGATCAGCCTCACCCGGATGAAGCGAATCCTCGAGATCAACATCCGAGACCGCTACGCTGTCGTCGAACCCGGCGTCGTCAACGTCTGGCTCACGCGTGCCCTGGCCGGGACCGGCTTCCATTATGCCCCCGACCCCTCAAGCCAGGGGGCTTGCACCCTTGGGGGTAACGTCGCGACCAACTCGGGCGGCCCGCATACGCTCAAGTACGGCGTCACGGTGAACCACGTCAGGGGCCTCGAACTCGTCCTCCCCGACGGCTCGACCGTCGAAACAGGCGGCATCGCCGAAGACGCGCCGGGCTATGACCTTACGGGTCTGATCGTCGGCCACGAGGGAACGTTCGGGATCGTCAGCAAGATCATCGTCAACCTCGCACGCGACCCCGAAGCCGGTCGGACATTCCTTGGCGTCTTCGACTCGGTCGACGACGCGACCGCGACGGTGAGCGGAATTATCGCCGCCGGGATCGTTCCGGCCGCGCTCGAAATGCTCGACAACCTGATGATTCGGGCGATCGAGGAGGCGTTCGGGTTCGGCTTTCCCACCGAAGCGGGCGCTGTGCTCATCATTGAGATCGACGGCCTCGAAGCCGGCCTCGACCCCGACTCGCACGCGATCGCTGAGATCGTGCGGTCGAACGGCGGCGAGGTGCGGAAGTCGATCGCCTGGCGGACCCGGAAAGAGCCCGAATACGTTGCCATCTGGAAGAGCCGGAAGTCAGCCTTCGGCGCGATCGGCCGTCTCAGCCCCACCTTCTGCACCCAGGACGGCGTCGTCCCCCGGACAAAGCTGCCGCAGATCCTCCGGTTCATCATGGCCGTCGGCGAGAGGCACGGATTGCGGATCGCCAACGTCTTCCACGCTGGAGACGGCAATATCCACCCGATCCTCCTCTTTGACGAGCGCGACCCGGAGCAGGTCCGTCGCGTCCTGATCGCCAGCCACGAGATTCTTGACGAGTGCATCAACCTCGGCGGGAGCGTGACGGGCGAGCACGGGATTGGGGTCGAGAAGATGGAATTTATGCCGAAGCTCTTCTCTCCCGAAGACCTCGCGGCGATGGTCGCGATCCGAAACACGTTCAACCCGGACGGCCGGTGCAGCCCCTCGAAGATGCTGCCGATGGGCGGCGGTTGCATCGAGAAGAAAAACCCAGGCCATCACGCCTCGGCCTGAAGCATCGGGACCGTTTTGTTACCCCCACACGAAGCGAGGCGATCGTGGCCGGACGACCCCGACGACCGCCCTGGAAACGCCGCTACTCCGGTTTCCTGCAAGGAGACCGGATACGACCCGACACGTCGGACGACACACAGCGTCTGACCCTCTTCCTCAACGGGCGTCTCCTCGACCTTGCCGAGAAGCTAACGGTCCGCTCGGGAGGCGGCTCGGTCCAACAGTTCTGCGAGAGCCTCCTCATTCGCGCCCTCGAAGCCGAGCGCTCCCGCCACCAGATCGAGGACGCCGAGGCCCGTCACGGGACTTTTGAAGGGCTTCGTGCCATCGCCGACGATCCCATTTATCTCGCCGAGTGGACCGCCTCGCACGCTCAGAAAGATGCGCCGCCCGTCTTCAAGATCGACTCGAGTCCAGCCTTCGCTCTCGCTCTGGAGCCGCTGATGTCGTTACCGGCCCCGGATCGATGGTCGGAGTCGGCCGAGGTGATCTTACGACATGCCGGATTGGTCGACGATGTTCCGGGCGGATTCCTGCTCTCGCTCCGTCGCGGAGAATTGCCGACAGTCGAGTCGGTCGAGGAGCTCGCAGGAGCGCTGGTCGATCTTGACCGTGAAATGAGGGGGGCCGACCGAATTGACCGGCGGCTTGCCCACGCGCTGCATCGGCTGGCGCTCGAGTCGCAGGTCTTGCATACCGACGCCTGGCCCGATGCCTTCGACAACTGGACGATCGACGCGATTCGCGCGGTGCAGGCGGCCGTCGATCGGATCTTGTCGGGCGAATCGTCTTCTTATTGATCTCGAAACGAATCCGCATCCGGGAGTGCCCGACTTGAATTGGCCAGACCCTTCTGAAAGTTATACGACGCTCGGCGACGGACGGGTCGCGACCGCCGTCGAATGCCCGAACACGCTCGACGCCCTCCAGGACGCCGTCCGTCGTCGGGTGGCCGAGGGGCTGGCAATCTATGCCCAGGGGGGACGCACGTCTCTCGATTACGGAGGCACCCCCCTCAGACCGGGCGTGGCGGTCGACATGACGGCGCTTAACCGGGTGATCGACTATCCGGCCGCCGATATGACGATCACCGTCGAGTCAGGAATCACGCTCGGCGAAATCGCCAGGACGCTCGACGCGGAAGGTCAACGACTGGAGATCGACGCCCCACAGCCTGACCATGCAACGATCGGCGGGGTCTACGCGACCAACTCGACCGGTCCTCGTCGATACGGGTCAGGTCGTCCGAGAGACCAGATTATCGGCGTCGGCTTCGTCACTGCCGATGGCAACGTCGTTAAAGGTGGTGGGCGGGTCGTAAAGAATGTCGCGGGTTATGACTTCCCCAAACTCCTCACCGGCTCGCTCGGCACACTCGGCATCATCAGCCACCTGACACTCAAGGTCAAACCCAAGCCCGAGACCTCCGCAATTGTCTGCGTGGGTTACGACTCGATCGATGTCGTGGCCCACGATCTGGCGAGGCTCAACACGTCGAGCACGCGCCCGGTCGCGATCGAGCTTCTCAACGTCCCGGCCGCCAAGCGGACGTTAACTGAAGCAAATCGATCGCTGTGGACGATCGTGCTGGCCTTCGAAGACAATGCAGCGTCGGTTGCATGGCAGATTGATCGGATCGCCGTGGAACTCTCGGGCACCGTGCAATCTGTCGTCCAGGGCCAAGCTATCGAGCCGATCCGGGTCGCCTTGAGAGACCTACCGACGGCGAATTTCGGGTCTGTCTCGATCGTCGCCAACGTCCGTTACTCTGACGTCCCGGTTCTGGCGGCGACCGTCGACCCAGGCCTCTGGACGTTTCAGTCGCACGCGGGCAATGGCGTGATCCGACTCCATTCCCTGGTCGACGATTCAGCCACAATCGAGGCCGATGTTCACAGGCTCCGCTCATCGGTCGAGCCGTCGGGCGGCAACCTGATCGTCGCACGATGCCCGGCGGATCGAAAGCCGAGCGTCGGGGTCTGGGGCAGTTCTAGGCCGGACTGGGTCTGGTCGGAGAAGGTGAAAGCCGCGCTCGACCCGTCGGGAGTGATGAACCCTGGCCGGTTCGTTGGTAAGATTTAGTGGAAGAACATTCGCGAGACCTCTCCGCTCTCGTTTCGATAGGACCCAGGACTCACTCACTCATGGCGACCGCGACAAACGGCCACGGCGTCGACCTCGACTGGCTCTCCGAAAAAATCGACTATCGCCGATTCCAAGATTGCATCCACTGCGGACTCTGCACCGCAAGCTGCCCGACTTATGTCGAGAACGGCGACGAGAACGACAGCCCACGAGGCCGGATCTACCTGATGCGCGGAGTGGTCGACGGCCGACTCGGCTTCTCCGACGCGGTGCGAGAGCACTTGAACCTCTGCCTCGATTGCAGGGCCTGCGAGTCAGCGTGCCCTTCGGGCGTGCAATACGGCAAGCTCATCGAGCCATTCAAGGTGGCCCTCCAGAATTCGGCCCCCGCCGGACAGCGTCCGAGCCTGCTACAGCGGCTGATCCTCACGCAATTGTTCCCCTATGCGAATCGGGTCAAGCTCTCGCTCCAACCCGCACGGCTGTTCCAGAAGTGGGGCCTGCTCGACTGGTTCGAAAAGGTCGGCCTCACCAAGCTCCTACCCCCGACCGTGCGCCGCCTCCAGAGCATGTTGCCCACGCTTGCCCCGAAGGCCGCCGCGCCTCTGCCCGAGGTTCTTCCGCCGGTCGGCCCCAAGCGTGCGCGAGTGGCCCTCTTTCTGGGGTGCGTGGCCGACGCGATGTTCCCGGAGACGAACGCGGCGACCGCGCGGGTCTTGCAGCACAACGGCTGCGAGGTCGTGGTCCCCGAGGGCCAGGTGTGTTGCGGCGCGATCCACTACCATTCAGGTTACGAAAAACCCGCGATCGACTTGGCTCGGGCCAACATGGCGATGTTCAACCCCGACGACTACGACGCGATCATCGTCAACGCCGCCGGCTGCGGGGCAATGTTCAAGGACTACGCTCACTTCCTCCCCGACGAGGATCACGTTGCGGCGACGAAGTTTGTCTCGAAGGTCAAGGACATCTCCGAATTCCTCGTCACCCTCGGCCCGATCCGGCCGACGCACGAGATCGCCCAAAAAGTCACTTATCACGACGCCTGTCATCTCTGCCACGGCCAGCAGGTGCGTAGCCAACCCCGGCAACTTCTCGGCATGATCCCGGGCATCGAACTGGTCCCGCTCGAAGAGAGTGAAATCTGTTGCGGTGCGGCGGGAACATACAACCTCACCCAGCCGGAGATGTCCGAGCGGCTCGGCCGTCGTAAGATGGACCGGATCGACGACACCGGAGCTGAGTCGGTGGTCACGGGAAACGTCGGCTGCATCCTCCAGATCGCCCGTAAGGTCAAGGAGCGTGGTCGAGACATCACGGTCGAACACCCGATCGACCTGCTCGACCGGGCCTACGGAGATTTACCGACGTGAGGGGCGGGTTCCATCTACTTCCCTACCGATTAGGTATCCCGTGCGTCATCCGTTCCGAGAAAGTCCGGAGTTCCTCCGCCTGATCGAAGGCAAGGGCGGAGTCAGCCTCCCGAGGATCGCTCTAGAGATCGCGCGGGATTTCGACCCGTCGGTAGATATTGACTCGTATCTCCGACGGATCGACGCCCTTGCCGATCGAGTGCGCCCCCGATGCTCGAAGGACGCTCGGCCGAAGGCGATCCTCGCACAGATCAACTGGGTCTTCTTTGTCGAAGAAGAATTCCGGGGCAACGAAGCCGACTACTATGACCCGCGAAACAGCCTGCTAAACGAGGTGTTCGAACGCAAGACGGGCATCCCGATCAGCCTTTCGGTACTCTACGCAGGTATCGCGGAGCCTCTCGGTCTGACCCTTGAAGGGGTCGACTTGCCTGCGCACTACGTGTTAAGGCTTCGAGGAGCGGAGCCACCCCTCTTTGTCGACCCGTTTCATGCAGGCACGCTGCTTGACCGCGAGGCCTGTTCCGGCCTGGTCTCCAAGGCGGTTGGGCAGATGATCGACCTGGAAGACGACCAGATCATTGCCTGCCCGCCCGCGAGAACGGTCGCGAGGATGCTCCGCAATCTCAAGGCGATCTCACTTCAGACGGGAGACTTCGCAGAGGCGTTACTGGTCGCGCGTCGACTCGCGGCCATCGAGCCGGACAATCTCGAAGGGGTGCGCGACTGGGGCCTGCTGGCTTATCAGACCGGCCACCTCGGCGAAGCGATCGGGCCTTTGTCACGCTACTGCGAAGTCCGATCCAAGGCTCTCGACATCCCGACGGTCGGCGAACTGCTCCGGGCCGCACGGCGTGAAGTGGCGCAAAGTAACTGAAATCTGTCGAGTTTTCGGGTTGCATGGATGAAGCGGGCTCGTCCCCCCGACTTCTCTTTTTCGTAAAAAGATTCAAGCCACTCACCCCGACTCGTCGATGAATGACGATGTGAGGCCAGCGTTCTCCGCAAGGAGTTCGCTGCCGATTCCTCGGCCCGCGAGAGGGGTGAGAACGTGGGCGTGGGCGGAGACCCGACGCAACGTCGAACCACCGGGACCACCCCGATCAGGAGGAGAAGCGCCACCATGCACACCATGCGATATCACCATCGACTCTGGCTCTTCCCCCTTGCCGCAATCGGGCTCGGCTGTAGCTCGACGGGCGGACAGGGCCGCTCGGCGGAAGAGAATAAAATTCGCACGATCGCATCGATCGGAGACCGCCCCGTTTCGTCGTCCTCTGGGACTCCGAGTTCCTCGGCCGTCGCGAATCTCGACACACCTGAGCGGAAGCGGGATGGCCGTGACCTCGTCTCGGGCCGTGTCGTCGACGATCGGGGAGATCCCGTGCCCAGCGCCCGCGTCCGCGTCGCCGACGGCGGACTCTCGGGCGGGAAGGTCGTCCAGGCCAAGACAGACAAGGCGGGTGGCTTCACCCTCCACGGCCTGCGGCCCGGCTCGACTTATACTTTGATTGCCGAATATGAAGGAAAGGACGGCCCGGTCGAGGGTCGTAGCGAAGTCAAATCGCCTCAAGAGGAAGTCGAGATCGCCCTGTCAGGCGACGACCAAACTCTCGACCGTCGCCGAGCGAGCCGGTCGCCTTTGAGCCGCAACATCTCTCAGCGTCGGCCCGTCGATGAGGCTGACGAGAACGATCGTCCCCTGAAGCTCAATCGCGATGACACCCCCGACCGGTCCGACATTGAAGACGTCGATGACCTCGCGGGCAAAACCTCAATGCGGACCCGCGCCGGTACAGCCGTTCCTGTCTCCAGCTGGCGACGGACGGATGGAAAGCCATCGATGAGTGGCTCGGCCCTCGCATCGTCGGCCGTTGACGACAGGGCAACTCAGCTCGCTTCGACGAAGGTCGCCTCCGACAACGAAGACGACCCGCTCCCCGAGCCGAAAAGCCGGCGAGGGGCCGAACCTCCCTCAGTCGTGGAGGATGAGGGCGAGAACCCTCTCCCTCCTGCGATCGAGCCAAACGGGTCTCAGAAACCTCGGCCAACCTCCGATCCGCATCGAGACGAGTCGGTCCAACGACCGAGACCGCCGTCTCGGGTCGCGAAATCGAAAACGAACAGCCCCGGGCCACAACCCGGGGCCTTCGCATTGGGCAGGGAGGGGTTGTCGACCGAAGGCACACCGACACGTCCCAGGCTGGGGAACATCGCACCTCCACCTGCCCCCGAAGCTGATACAACTCCGTTTACAGACCCGTTCGCCCAGACTTCACGCAAGGCTTCGACGACGTTCGGCGACCTCGCGAACACGTGGAAATCGAAGCCGAACGACGATTTGATGGACAGACCCGATCAGCAGGTTGCGCGCGGCACGACCAAGACCAAGGTCGGGGCGGCCAAGGTTAGTATCGAAGCTTGTCGGTATGACTCCAAGCAACGCCAGATCCTCAACTTTCGCCTCCCCGACCTCGACGGCCGTCCCGTCACCCTAAAAGACTTCGACAGCGACCTGATCCTCCTCGACTTCTGGGGGACGTGGTGCCGGCCCTGCCTGAGCAGCGTGCCTCATCTGGTTGAGCTTCAGGAACGGCTCGGCACAAAGCGGCTGACGATTATCGGGATCGCCTGTGAGGAAGGCCCCGCGACCGCCAACGCGACCCATGTCGCCGAAGTGGCCGAACGGCTCGGCATCAACTACAGCGTCCTGCTGAGCAGCAAGGACCAACCGAGCCCGCTGCTCGAAGCGCTCCACATCCAAGCGTTCCCGACGATGATCGTCGTCGATCGCGAAGGTCGTATCGTCTGGCGTGACCAGGGAGCGACGGATTTCACCCTCGCGCGCCTCGACCGCGCCGTCGACACATCGTCCCGCGCCGGAACCTCGGCCCCGGTCCGTCGCTAAGTCGTCTCCCCTAAAGCGGCTCGGCTTCGCTAGACCCGCGTACCCGCCGACTCGGGATGTTTGAGTCGGATCGGCGGCTGGCCGGTCGGATCGACGTTGGGGTCGGCGAAGAGCCGTGAACGGTGACGTGTGAGGTCCACGAGCGGCTTGACCGCGAAGGTTGCCCCGTCCCGGCACGAAGGGAACCGTTCGATGATCTGACCGTCTTCACTGGAAAGTGGCACGGTGCGCGGATGGGCGACGAGGGCCATCGGCGGGATCGACGAGCCGGGTGGGTCGGTCTTGAGCAAAATCGACCAGGGACGGCCCGGGAACGACGGCCGACGTAAGACGTACGTTACCGTGATTTCGGGGTTTGGCCCCGGCACGATCGTCCTGGCCGTCGGTTCGAGGCCGGGAGAGGTCAGGTTTGCCCCGTCGACTTCCGTCAGGCTGAACACGGCGAGGTGCCACGGTCCCGGCTGCGTCTCGACGGGGAGGTTGAGAGCGAAATAGCCTTGCCGACTATATTCGACCTCAGAGACGGTCGCGACGATCGCATCGGCATCGTCGGCTCGGAGCGGAGGCGTGCCGGAGCGGGCGACGACGATCGTCCCGGTCGCCCGGGGCGTCCATCGCCAACGGAGGTGGACCCGTCCCGCCGTCCCGACCCGCACGGCGCGGAGGTCGGTTGGGTCGGGCACGCTCGAAAAGCCCACCGAGGCCCCGACCGTCGCCATCCCGTTGAGGAAAACGAAGGGCGTATAGTGGCAAACGCCGATCTTTGGCGGTTCGGGGTCGGTCGTCGCATCCGATCGCGAGGCGTCGAGCCACGTCCCGTCCAGTTTGGTCGTTTCGGCCGTCGCCATTCGCGAGCCGACGGCATGGGTCAACAGGTGAGAGGTCCGCAGCACCTTCACGATGCCCCTCGCAACGGAAGGCCAGCGGAGCGTGACCCGTCCATCGACCTCGGGCCAGACCGAGATCGGACCAGCCGGCAGTGCGGCCGGCGCGGGGGTCGCCGCGATCTCGACCCCGGGCGAGCCGATTGTCTTGCCGTTGTCACCGGTGTAAACGGCTGAAACCCGATAGTGATAAATCTGGGTGTCATCAAGGCCGCGATCGGTTGCGTGATCGGCGAGCGAATCCACGACCTTATCCGGCGCGCCGATCGAACCGAGCCTGACGACGCTCGCCGCCTTCGCCCCTTGCGGCAGGCTCCAACTCAGGCCGATTTCGCCGCGTGACCCCTCGGCACGAAGGTCGCTCACTTCGAGGAGGATCGGGAAGGGCGGAACGGTCGCGGCCGTTGCCGAGGCGATCCCACCCCTCACGGTGTAGACCGCGTAACCAACGGAGAGACCGGCAGGAAGCGAGGCATCGATCGCTTCGCCCGCGTCGACATCAGCGACGACTGAACCATCGTTGATCTGAAACGGCGAGCCGCCGACCTTTCGGATGACCCGATACGACCAGGCACCCAAGCCGTCGGGCAATGGTGGGGTCCAGCGAAGGACAACATGGGTTCCTTCGAGTGAGGCCCGCAAGCCGATGGGAGGATCGGGGGGCAAGCGACGCAGCCCCTCGG
>JANXSY010000109.1 GCA_025356435.1 Isosphaeraceae bacterium
GGATCGGTAGCTTGAACATGGGGAGACCCTCCGTGATGGGTGATGATCCTGGCTGGATTTCATTTCAACAGGGTGTGGTCTCCCCCACCAGCCACCTGTCAACCTCCATCACCCGACGATTCCCCGGAGTGCGACAATCCCTTGTAACCCATAGACTAAATTCGCATAAGGTATCAAGGTGAAAGACTCTAAATGGAAACTGGTGGAATCTTACACAGTTTCCACTTATCGATGCGGCCTCCGTGCGGGCCAAAAGATTGCCCTGCGTCGTGATCTCATCATGACTGACTCTGATGGGCCGACCGGAAAGGTTCACCCTGAAGGCGAGGTTTATACGGTCCTTCATGGTTCAAAGGACGACCCCGGTATCGTATGGCTGTCCGACGGTGACGGGCATAGATGTACTTGGGATGATGAACCAGGAATCTACGAATGGTTTGAATTGATCGATCAAGGTGACTCGAAAGAAGTGAACACTCCCGCTTTTTGAAGACAGGAATGGAGTCAGCCGCAAACACATTAGCCATAGGCAAATCTTCTCATGCGGTCTTGTTGGTGGCTGGCTTGCCGCCTAGCAGCTTTTGTCCGTCTGATCGCAGTGATCCATCCGGACCGACATGTCGGTAGAGCGTCTGGCGGGTAATCCCCAGTTCAGCGCATAGCTCGCCGACCTTGGTCTCTTTACGGCCCATTGATGCCATAGCCAGCCGGAGCTTGGCGGCGGTCATCTTATAGGGCCTGCCGCCATTGCGACCTCGCGCACGGGCGGCGGCCATGCCCGCCTTGGTTCGCTCGACGATTAGCTCACGCTCGAACTCGGCTAGGGCGGCGAAGATGCCGAACACCAGCTTGCCGCTTGGGGACGTGGTATCGATGCTGGCCCCGTGGCCGGAGAGTACCTTGAAGCCAACGCCTCTTGCCGTCAGGTCATGAACGGTGTTGACTAGATGGCGCAAATCGCGGCCGAGCCGGTCGAGCTTCCAAACCGCCAGCGTATCACCCTCGCGCAACGCCTTGAGGCAGGCGGCGAGGCCAGGCCGATCATCTCGCTTGCCGGAGGCCGTATCTTCGTAGATGTGGCCGGCATCGACCTTGGCGGCGAGCAGGGCATCGCGCTGGAGGTCGGTCACCTGGCTGCCGTCCGCCTTACTCACCCGCATGTACCCGACCAGCATTCCGATTCCCCAACTCATTAACGCATTGATCGATTTCTGTTGTCACTCAATCTGTCACATTTTCTTTGTATTGTAAACCACTCTGACGGAAGATTTCGTGACAATCTGTCACACCGTCCCGATCACCAGGCTTTCACGTGCCGCATCCACCAACGGCAGAGTCACCTTCTCCAGCTTGTTGATCTCCAAGACGCGGCCGATCTGGGTCAGCAGACGGTGGAGCAGCCGGAAATTACCGCCGGTGATCCGAATGATCGCCGCGACGCTCTCCTCATCGGCGATGCCGCCCTCGGGCTGGGGCGAGAGGGACGGCCACCATCGCTCTTGGAGCAGTTGCCGCACTTCCTCGCGCGACAGGGGCTTGAACTCGTGAACGAACCCGATCCGGGAGTAGAGCTGAGGGTAACGGGCGAGTTGCTTTTCCAGCCCCGGCATCCCGATCAGCACCATGCCGATGCCGCCCTGGTCGAAGATGGCGCGCATCTGCTCCAGCCCGGTCATCTTCAGGCGATCGGCCTCGTCGATCAGGATCAGGGCCGTCGGATCGGGCTGGGCACGCTCGCGCCCCGACGCCCTTTCGAAGATTCGCCGCCATTCGTCCTGGCGGCGGGCGACTTCCTCGGGAGGCACGTCGAAGCCGTTCAGGCCCGTGCGGCGATGGTACTCATGCAGGGCCTCGACCTCCCGATTCGCCGATTCCAAGCCGGGCCGTTCCTCGCGGCGGATTTCCTCCAGGCAGAATCCCCGCAGCTTGTCCCGCAATCGCTCGATGTCGTTCGGCAGCCGGCCGGGAGACGTGACGACGACCGGCGGAGTGTAGAAGACGACGGTGCTTCCTTTGATCTGCTCCGGCGTGACCGTGCCGCCAGGCGAATCGCGTCGGTAGCGCTCGACCGTATCCCAGTTGGCATAGTGGCAGGCGGAGAGCGACTTACCGACGCCGGGCGGCCCGTAGCATGGCCCGATGTATTGATGTCGACGGCAGGCGTCGCAGAATTCCCGGAAACGGCGATGCTGCTTGGTCTCGATGAAGCCCTGGCCCGTGACGTCACTCGTCACAGGCGCACCTCTTCAGCTTGACTGCCGACGGCACGGATCGCGGCGCCTCAGCCGCCGGAGTTTTCTCGCCGGCATCCCACCGCTTGGCTTCGAGCAGGGAATCCACCACACGCCGGCGATCCACCAGCGTCTGGCGGAGTTCACGGCGTCTGCGGTTCCGGGCGCTCACGATGTCGCGGAGGGGCACGGTCGCGCCCGCCAGTTCCTGGCAAATCGCCCGGCAGAGAAATCGGCCCTGGTG
>JANXSY010000130.1 GCA_025356435.1 Isosphaeraceae bacterium
TTCCCACTAAGCATCCGTCAAATCCGTGGCGTAAGCTTGCCGTCGAGAAGTCGTCATGTAGTCAATCCGTACCGGTGAACCTCGATCCATCAACGAAGCAATATTGTGGCCAAGTAAGACCAACTCCCGCTAGACTACCTAAGATTCCAAAGACCCTCTGAGAGAATTGTCGTCCCTTTACTCACTCTTCCCGAAGCGACGAAGGCAGCCTCTCATGCGAGTCGCCTCTCCATGGGCCTGGGGCCTCTGCTGGCTCCTTTTCGCGTCGACGATCCTGAACTACATGGATCGGCAAGCGATCGCGGTGGTCGGCGAGCGGATCACGTCGGAGTTTCACATCCGATTTGAGGACCTTGGGTGGATCGTCGCTTCCTTCCAGATTCCCTATGCCCTCTTTCAGGTACCGGCTGGGTTTCTGGCCGATCGGTGGGACGTTCGGCGGACGTATGCGATCGCGGTCATCTGGTGGTCGCTGGCGGCGATCGCGGTTGCCTGGTCGCCGACGCTCGGGGCCTTGATGGCCTTCCGCGCCATCCTCGGGCTCGGCGAATCGTTCAACTGGCCATGCGCTCTGAAGGTCACGGCGACGGTCCTGCCACCAAAGGATCGAGGGCTCGGAAATGGGATCTTTAATTCCGGTGCAGCGGTGGGCGCAGTGCTTACTCCTCTGATCGTCACCCCACTAACGCTCTGGCTGGGATGGAGATGGGCTTTTGCCCTCATCGGCGCGATGGGACTGATCTGGGTTGTGGCGTGGATTTTCGTCGTGCATGGGCCGGCGAGATCTTTACTCGTTCGGCAGATTCACCCCCGTGCCCCGGCGGAACACACTCCAAATTCCACGCGGCTTGCCTTCGGAGGGCTGGTGGTCATTACGATCGTCGGAGGGATGTTGGGATTCCGGCACGAGGCGAATCTCACTCTCACGATGCCTGACAGACCGGGGGAGATCGTCTCCTGGTCTGTCTCGGAAGGCTCGACAGTTCGCAAAGGGGATCAACTCGCGGTTCTCGGAGGCCCCGATGCCACGATCCTGGTGTCCAAGGTGGACGCCACCGTCACTCACTTGATCGGCGGCGTCGGTCAGACTGTCCGGGTTGGCGATCCTCTCGTCCGCATGCGGTTCAGGCCACTCGGACTTTCGGCGCTCTGGCTCTCAATCGCCTTCTTCATGATCGGAATGCTGGTCGTCGCGTTGTTCATCCCACTCGATCGACTCGGAAATGGGTGGATGGCGGGCCTGGGCGAGGTCGTCAGATTGAGGAGGTTCTGGGTCCTTGCTGTCGTCTCCATTTCGATCAATATTTGCTGGCATTTCCTGGTGAATTGGCTGCCGACCTATTTGAAGACCGACAGGAAGATGAACTTTGAGATGGGGTCTTACCTCAGTGCGTTGCCCTTCCTGGCCGCCGACATCGGCAACCTCGGCGGAGGTGCCGCGTCACGGTGGTTGGCAACTCGTGGCATGGCGACATCGCGGGCGAGGGCCATTGTCTTATGCGTTTGCGTCTTACTGATTTCGGCCGGATCGTGGGTGGGAGTGATCCGCAATGGCACGATAGTCATGGCGCTGCTTGTCGTCATGGCGCTGGGGACGGCGGCTTTCATGGCGAATTATTTCGCTTATTGCCAGGATGTCTCGGCTCGGCGTCTGGGTCTCGTCGTGGGGATTCTCGGGGGATTGGGCAATCTGTTCGCCGCCGGATTTGCGCCAATTGTGGGCCGAATCAAAGATACCTCCGGGAGTTTTGGCCCCGTGTTTTTGATCGTGGGATTGCTGCCATTCGTCGGAGTTGCGGCCATCCTGTTCGGGTGGGGTCGAGATCCGTTGCCCGAGGCCGCGAGTGAACCAAGTTCGCTGGACGGATTCGACGAGTTGTGACATGATTCGTGCCATTCTACGTCGCGGGGGCGTGCGTCCTCCGCTCGCATCTGGGAGCCATGATGTCTAAGGGCCGAGTCGATTCCGCTCAGCCCGATCAGTGTGAGACCCGGATGAAACTTGCGTATTATCGGGCCGGTGTCCTGACGGTCGCCGCAGGGCT
Source organism: Isosphaeraceae bacterium (assembly GCA_025356435.1). Taxonomy (GTDB): domain Bacteria; phylum Planctomycetota; class Planctomycetia; order Isosphaerales; family Isosphaeraceae; genus CAMFLR01. The sequence goes on from JANXSY010000130.1 coordinate 2,046, forward strand.
CGGGCTGCTGGGTTGCGAGACCTGGCGGGGCCAGTCGCTGCGTCAGAACCAGTCAGATGATCCGAACGTGACGACCAAGATCAGCGACGTTGATGCGTCAATCCCCAAGAATGCGCACGCGTCGGGGGCGAGGACGGGTACTTGGAGCCAGGAGGCCCGTGAGATCGAAGGCCACTTCAACGTCGGGCGATGAACGGTCCCTGACCCCGCCCAGGTCGTCGATCCTACGCGCGCTGTGGAGTCGATGGCTCGGCGATCGAGGCGAGCGGGCTGCCGCTCGCTTCCTCCGAAAAGCGAAAATGCGCGTGATCTTGCGGGGCTACCGGACCCCGCAAGGCGAAATCGATCTGATCGCGCGCGATCGTGACACATTGGTCTTCGTCGAGGTCAAGGCCCGTCGTCGCGGCCAACCGGCTGAGGCTGTGACACTCGAGAAGCAACGTCGCCTCACGCTCGCCGCATTGCATTTCCTCAAGCGACATCAGTTGCTCGATCAGAATTGCCGTTTTGACGTCGTGGCGATCGTCTGGCCCGACGACAGGAAGGCTCCCTCGATCGAACATATCCGTTCCGCGTTCGAAGCCGTCGGGCAGGGGCAGATGTTTCGGTGACGCAATCCGATGCGCAGCCGTGCGCTCACGTCATTTGTTGTTAGAAGTGAGATCCAGCCTCAATTGCGAGAAATAGAGCGCATTTGAGAATCTTGGCCGGCTAGGCAAACTGCGAAGCCTGACTTGTTTTCACAATAAAATGACTCGGCATCTGGCATCGGGGTTGCAACCGAGGGCGAACGAGAATTGAGGCGGAATGGCCGATTGGGATCGGCCGACTCTTTCGCCTCTTACCTTACCGGCCCCTCAATCTAGATTGGGACGGTACGCAAGGAGCACCTCGATGCGGAAGACATGGCTGCGTGAGTTCACGCTGATGGGGATGGGTTTGCTGACAGTCGCTGGTGTCGGCCGGGCGGGCGACGACAAGCCGGGGCCGATCGATAGTTTGCAAGACTTGCAGGATACCGGCAAGATGCTCTTCAAGCTCGCCGACGAAAACAATGACGGCCAGATCTCCCAGAAAGAAGCCGTCGACGCGGGGAACCTGGTCGTGGGCGGCTTCTTCTTCCGGGCCGACGCCAATGGCGATGGAGTGCTCTCGAAGGATGAAGCGAAGGCGGCGAAGGATGCGTTCCTGGTCCAACACCCGCTTCTCCGCGTCGTGATCGAGAAGAATAGGACTGCAGTGCAGACGGGTGCCGGAACTCCGGTGGGAAATGCTGAGCAGGCGTTCGAAGCTCTCGTCGACACGAATCATGACGGGAACCTTCAGGCAAGCGAAGTTCGTCAGATGGTCCAAACGACTGTGACGGCGATGTTCGCGACGGCCGACACGAACCGCGACGGGTACCTGAGCCCGATCGAAGTCAACGCCGCGATCATCGGCCTCGCCAACGCCGCGGCGCAGGCGGCCTTCCAGGCGGCCGACACCGACCATAACGGTCAGATCAGCCAAGCCGAGTTTGACAAGGCGATCATCGAGCCGGCCCGCGCGGTCTTCCGAACCGTCGACGCTAACAATGACGGCCAGCTCTCTCAGCAAGAAGCTCAGGCAGCCCGCCAGGCCGTCATGAGCCAGATCAAGGCCCTCCGGGTTCCCGAACCGGCCAACTCGGCGAGGAACATGATCAGGACCGGCGGCGAATCCATGCGGGTTGCCCCGATCCCCAACATCCCCGTGCCCGCCCCGGCCACGGCCCCGCCGACCCAGCCCTGATCGGGCAGTTGACGGCCGATATCTCGACGCGACAAGCCCCGTCCGGGTTAACCTGGGCGGGGCTTCGACGTTGGATCCGTTCCCCATCGCAGAGAATCATGTTGGTCCCCAGTGGGGATCTTCGACGGACAGAAGCTGGTCGAGCCCGCCCGTATGCAACGGGCGGTCATCGAGGCCGATCACTGATTGCCGCGAGCCGCCTTCAGGACGGCGTCGATCGCACGCATCTGTCCGAGACCATCCTCACCGGGAGAACCACCCCGGCCCTCAGTGGCGACCGCGTCAGTGAAGGAATCAACCATCGCGGCGTACTGATTGGTGCCTGCGAACGACCATTCCTCGGGGCCGTTGGGACCGTGATAGATCGCGATCGGCCGATCGGGCGGCAGGTAGGCATCGGGCACTTCGATCCGTCCGGTTTCGCCGACAAGTTCATACGAGCATCGGAACGGCTGCTCAAAACTGCAATCGACCTGGGCGAGGATGCCGTCGGCAAACTTGAGCGACGTGGCGAGTGACATGTCGACGCCGCTCGGACCGAAGTGCGCCACCGCCTGGATTGACTCGGGCTCGGATCGGGCGAATAGTCGGGCTGTGCTGACGCCATAACAGCCGACATCCCAGAGCGCCCCACCGCCGCGTGTGGGGTCGAGCCGCCAGTCTCCGGCGTCGATCACGAACGAGAACGACGAGCGGATCAGCCGGAGCGGGCCGATCACGCCTTCGGACACACGGCGGAGCAATTCGACCGTGCGGGGCTGGTGTCGCCACATGAAGGCTTCACGGAGCACGACGCCCTTATTTCGGCAATAGTCGACCATCGCCACGGCCTCGGTCGAGTCGAGGGCGAGCGGTTTCTCGCAGAGGATGTGCTTACCGGCGTCGGCCGCGGCCTCGACCCATTGTCGGTGGAGTTCGTTGGGCAGGGGAATATAGACCACGTCGATCTCGGGATCGGCAATGACCTCCTCATAAGACCCGTAAGCCTTGGGGATGCCGAACTCCTTCGCCCAGGCTTGGGAGTTGGCAAGGTCTCGGCTGGCGATTGCGGAGAGGCTGGCGGTGGTTGAGTGTTGCAGGCCGGGGATGAGCCCCCGTCGCGTGATCCGGGCGCAGCC
>JANXSY010000251.1 GCA_025356435.1 Isosphaeraceae bacterium
GCCTTCAGCAGCGAGGCCGGGATCTTGTTGGTGTCGACCCGGATCGCCAGGTGGAGGGCGTCGTTGACGACGTTTTTCTCCATCTCGATCGTCGTGTCGAGCAGGTGGTCGCCGCCGGCCCAACCGACCGAGACGCCGTCGGTCGACTCGCTCGACCCGTGCTTCCCGATCATGTGCTCGCGAGCCAGCTCCAGCAGCCCTTCCTCGATCGGCAACAGAACCTCGCCACCGACCCGATATCGCAGATACGTCACGCGACCATTCAAGAAGCCCATGACACGCCCTCCTAGGCTCGACCCGTTCCAAGCTCGACCACGTCCGGGGCGACAGCACCGCCCCACCGCTCTATCATCGGCCCGCGCGTCGTCCCCCTCGACGGTTTCGCCCCCCCGACACGCCTCGTCAGGACGATGACGCCAGGTCCGAAAGCCGCAACGACTGGGCAAGACTTCGCGGTCGCGGGCTTTGTCCGCTCCAGTGCCCGTTGTGAATGCTCGTCGTAGGCCCCTTGAGCCGATCCCGCCGCCGCGCGATAATCAATCGTCTGAGTCTGCCCCGATCTCTCCGCGCCGTTCCCACTTCGGAATAGAGGACGATTTTCGATGCGTCGCACCCTGCCCTTGATCGCGCTCCTGATCGCCTGCGCCGCTCCTTCTGTCCGGGCTGCCGAACCGGCCGCCAAGACCCGCGTCTTCGAAATGCGTACCTATCACACACTCCCCGGTCGGCTCGATGCGCTCAACAAGCGGTTCCGCGAGCACACGAACACGCTCTTCGTCAAGCATGGCATGGACCTGATCGGCTACTGGACCCCGAAGGACAAGCCCGACACCCTTGTTTATATCCTCGCCTACCCCAGCCATGAGTCGGCCAAGGCCTCTTGGAAAGCCTTCGGCTCGGACCCCGTCTGGAAGAAGGCGCAGGCCGAGAGCGAGAAGGACGGCAAGATCGTCGCCAAGGTCGAATCGGTGTTCCTCGATCCGACTGACTATAGCCCGATCAAGTAAGCCTCTCTACCCTCGGAGCAGGGACACTGATGCCCACCGCCGACATGCCCCCTGATCTCGACTCGATCCGCCTCGCCTCCGAGCGGCTCGCCCCCTGGATTCACCGCACGCCGATCCTCACTTCGCGCACCCTCGACTCGATCTGTGGCGGCAGTGTGGTGCTCAAGGCGGAGAACTTTCAGAAGGTCGGCGCGTTCAAGATCAGGGGGGCGATGAATGCCCTGCTCCAGCTTAATGACGGCGAGAAATCCCGAGGGGTGGTCACCCACTCTTCGGGCAACCATGCTCAGGCGCTCGCATACGCGGGCCGGTCGCTCGGCGTGCCGGTCTGCGTCGTCATGCCCGTCAACGCCCCCGCGATCAAGAAGGCCGCGACCGAAGGCTACGGCGCGACCGTCGTCCCCTGCGAGCCGACTCTGGCCGCGCGGGAGAGTACGGTCGCCGACCTGATCGCGCGTCACAATTACACCCTCATCCATCCATTCGACGATTGGCGCGTCATCGAGGGCCAGGCCACCGCCGCGTGGGAGCTGCTTGACCAGGCCGGGCCGCTCGACGTCGTGATCGTTCCCGTCGGCGGCGGCGGGCTACTCGCGGGCACTGCGCTCACGGTCAGAGGGCGGTCGCCTTCGACCCGCGTGATTGGAGCCGAGCCGAAGGCTGCCGACGACGCCAGGCGCTCGCTCGCCTCGGGCCGGATCGAGCCTTCGAACGACCCGAAAACCGTCGCCGACGGCCTTCGCACTTCGCTCGGCGAACGCACCTTCTCGATCATCCGCGACAACGTCGACGAGATCGTCACTGCCACCGAGCCCGAAATTCTTGACGCGATGCGGTTCGTTCTCGAACGATTCAAGATCCTGATTGAGCCATCCGCGGCTGTCCCTGTTGCTCCAGTGTTCAACGGCTCGCTCGACGTGCGCGGGTTGAAGGTTGGGATCATCATCAGCGGCGGGAACGTCGACCTCGAGCCCTGGTTCAAGTCTCTCGCCGATCGATGGATTTGAGGACGAATCGACGATTCCTCCTTGCCGACGAGTCAGTGCCCACAATGTCGGCGATGGGTTGGCTTGCAGGTGAATAAGTCTCTCGGAGCTTCTCGGGCAGCATCAAATTGTAATCCACCTTGCGCTGTCCGGTATGACCACTGCGTTTCTTGTCGGTGGAGACGGCGGGTATCTCTCGCTTGGCCCGCCTTCCAAGGAGGGTGACTTGGCCCGATGCAAGTCGGTCGAAAATTTGATGGATCACTCGCTGCTTGCCTACTAGACTCGGGGTTCGTGTTCCCCCTTCTCGCTCCCTTTCTCGGAGTCGCGTCACGAGCCGTCTCATTACGAAGGCCACTGGTCGAAGGTCGTTTGTCATCGGGGTCGTTGCGCTGGGCCTCTCGGTCTTGCCGTGGACTGCGATCATCGCCGACGAGAAGAAGGCCGAGGAACCTGCGCCGGGGCTCGTGAAGGCGTTAGTCGGTACGTGGGTGCTCGTCGGGACGCCCGACCAGGTGGGCGAGATTCCCGCTTCGGGCGGTCGGCTCAAGTTCTTCACCGGCAAGCACTGGAATATCACCCAGGCCGACCCGATTACCGGCGTCGTGGTCTTTCACCACGGCGGGACCTACACGCTCGACGGCAACACCATGGCCGAGACGATCGAATACGCCAACGACAACACGGCGTCGTACATCAAGAAGGTCCACAAGTTCAAGATCAAGGTCGAGGGCGACACTTACACCCAGACCGGTATCGGCAACGACTTCAACGAGGTCTGGAAACGCCTGAAGTGAGCCGACCGGTATCCGGCGGCATATTCCCGGAGGAGCGCCCGACCGGATAGAATCATTCGATTCTTAACTGCCCTGCGCGCACCGATCAGGAGCCCCTCCCGCCGTGGCCGACAATCATTCGTTCGATGTCGTCAGCGAGATCAATCACGTCGAGATGCACAATGCCGTGACCCAGGCGCAGCACGAGCTTGCGGTGCGCTATGACTTCAAGGGGACGCGTGCCTCGATTGAGTTCAACAAGAAGGAGAACACGATCCTGCTCCACGCCGACCACAAGGGTCAGCTCGACACCGTCATCCAGATCCTCAAGGAGAAGATGTCCAAGCGAGGCGTCGCGGTGAACGCGATCAAGCGTGGCAAGCTCGAAGAGGCGACCCATGACTCGGTCCGCGAGACCCTGACGCTCCACGTCGGCATCGAGAGCGACGACGCCAAGAAGATCGTCAAGCAGATCAAGGGCCTGGGCATCAAGGTGCAGGCGCAGATCATGGACGAGAAGGTGCGTGTCACCGCCAAGAAGATCGATGAGCTTCAAGTTGTGATCTCGCACTTGAAAGAGAATGGACCCGAGTATCCGCTCCAGTTCAACAACTTCACCTGATTTTCAGGACTCTTCGATGCGACGACTCCACGTCGGCCTGGCGGTCGTCGCCATCGGCTTCATCACAAGCAGCAGCCAGGCGAACAGAAGGACGGGTTGAGTCTCGGGCAACCTCGAAGTTAAAGCGACGATCGGCAAGTTCGATGTCTTGCGGGGAGATTACGCGGTCAGCGGGGTCCAGACGTATAGTGTCTCCCTGAAAGAGTGGGTCCAGGGTCGGCTGATCGTGCAGATGGACATCGAAGGCCTCCAGCCTGACGGTATCGTCTTCAAAGGGTCGGGACCGGTCACGATGACCCTGACCAGTCTGCCTGCCTAATCCGGCAAGCCTGCGTTGCCGTGAGGCCCGACGGCGCGGATCTCGGTAGGGTAAGGGGGCTCTGCCGAGAGGCGGTCCGAGAATGAATCGGCCGAGTCCATTCGCTCGCTTGACTCGCCCCGAATCGGGGTCGTACAGTACGGTATTGAACCCATCCACGCTCGCGTCCTCGCCGACGCGCATCTCGCTTGAAGGAGCCGCCGCTCATGACGAGGCGTGCCCTGCTGCTGCCCGTTGCGTTCGCGACGATGACAATCTTCGCGTCGAGCCAAGCCCGCGCGGTCGACGACCCGAGGTTCGCTCTCAAGTTCGTTGAGGAACTCCGCGATCGCGGCCTCTATGATCTGGCGATCGACTACCTCGCCGACCTCCGGCAGGCTGCGGACGTCCCGACCGGCATCAAGGCCCGGCTCGACTACGAAGAAGGCCGCGCCCTGATCGACGCCGCCACTCACGGCTCTGACCCCGACCGCGCCAAGGAACAGCTCGACAAGGCCCGCAAGCTGCTCGATGCTTTCATCAAGGCGAACCCGGCCAGCCCGCTCACGGTCGATGCGCTCGTCGAGCTCGCCCACCTGCTCTACGAGCGCGGGCGGACTACGGCGATCTCGGCCGACGATGTCAAGACGCCGGCCGAGAAAGAGACTCGGCTGGTCGAGGCCCGGGGCTTCTACGACAGCGCCCGCGAAGCCTACAACCAGGTCTACACCCGGCTCGAAACCCGGTTCAAGACCTTCCCGAACTTCCTCGATGAAAACGACCCCATGAAGGCTGAGAAGGAGCGTGTCCACGGCTCCTTGATGAACGCTGAGCTTCAGCGCGCGGTCGTCGACTACGAGGAGGCACAGTCCTTCGCCCCCGCATCGCCCCAGCGCAAAGAGATTCTCGACCGCGCCAACAAGGCGTTCGAAGGCGTCTACAAGCGCTATCGGACCCAGCTCGCGGGGATCACCGCGCAGATGTGGATGGGCAAGTGCTATGAAGAGGCCGGCGACTTCGGGGCTGCCAAGGGCATCTATGACCAGTTGCTCGAACACAACGACCCCCGACTCAGGCCGCTCCAGAAGAAGGTCGATTACTTCCGCATCCTGCTTATGGGCAAGCGGAAAGACTACGCGCTTGCCGCAGACGAGGCACTGAACTGGCTCAAGGCGTTCCCGAACGATCGGCGGTCGTACGAGTCGCTTGGCGTTCAACTTGA
>JANXSY010000165.1 GCA_025356435.1 Isosphaeraceae bacterium
CTGATCGTCACTTCCGCCACTTACCGTCAGGGTCATCGGACCGACGCCAGACAGCTCAAGGAAGATCCCGAAAACACGCTTGTTTGGAGACAGAACAAGCGTCGACTCGACGCCGAAGGTCTCCGCGACGCGATGCTGGCCGCGACGGGCCAGCTCAACCCGAAGATAGGCGGACCTGGAGTGCTCATCCCGATCGAGCAGGAGGTGAAAGACCTGATCTTCACGGAGGCCGAAGTCGTCGACCTCTGGCCGGTTACGGCCGACCCACTCGAACACAATCGCCGGTCGCTTTACCTCTTCCGCAAGCGGAACGTCCGTTATCCGATGTTCGACGCTTTCGACGCCCCCGACACGCAATCGGCCTGCCCACAGCGTCAGGTCAGCACTCATGCCCTCCAGGCCCTCGTCGGCCTGAACAGCGACTTCGCGGTCGGCCGAGCGATTGCGCTGGCTGGACGGCTCTATCATGAGGCCCCGACAAACAGCGACGTCCGGATCGATCGTGCCTATCAGGTTGTCCTCTGTCGAGAACCTAGCCCGCAGGAGCATCGTCAAGCATCGGCATTCCTTGACGGTCAGGCCCGTTTTCTTCGAGGGGGTGGCTCCTCCCGCGTTCTCGCCTTGCCGACATCCCTTCCGGATGGAACTGAGTCTGCGGACGCTGCGGCCCTGGTCGATTTCTGCCTGGCGATGCTCAATCGGAACGAATTCCTCTACGTCCCTTGATGGCGGCTCGAACGCTATGACGACACCATCGCATCGCTGTCCAGGCCCGCAGGTCGTCCCAACGTCGTCACGCCGCGACTTCCTTAAGCGGTCTGGAAATGGCTTCGGAATGCTCGGGCTTGCTTACCTCCTCGAACAGGAGGCGAAGGCGGCGGGACCGGCCAAAGGCGATAATCTCCTCGCCCCGATGCCCGGACATCATCGGGCGACGGCCAAACGCTGCATCTTTCTGTTCATGACCGGCGGACCGAGCCAGATCGATCTGTTCGACCCCAAGCCCGAATTGAACCGGCTCGAAGGCAAGCCGTTGCCTCCGAGCTTCGGCAAGATCAATAGCCAGTTCCTGGAGAGTGACCCGCTCTGCCTTCCCAGTCATCGCAAGTGGGGCAAGTATGGTCAGTCGGGCATGGATATGTCCGACCTGGTTCCTCATCTCCACAAACACGCCGACGACATCGCACTGATCCGCTCGTGCGTGGCTGACAACGTGATTCACGCGCCAGCCATGTATCAAATGAACACGGGCCGCGTGTTCATGGGATTCCCTAGCCTGGGTTCATGGGTCACATATGGGCTCGGTTCCGAGAACCAAGACCTGCCAGCCTACGTCGTGATGACGCAACCCGAGGGGACACCCGAAGGCGGGGCACCGTGCTGGGGGGCGGGCTTCTTGCCGCCCGTCCATCAGGGGACAATGTTCCGGTCCGGCCCGTCGCCGATCATCAACCTCCGGCCGCCTGCCGAGTTCACGACGGCCCAGCAACGCCGGACCCTTGACCTGCTCAAGTCGATGAACGAGGCCAACCTCGACCCGCTCGACACCGAACTCTCGGCGCGGATCGCCAGCTATGAGTTGGCGTATCGGATGCAGAGCCGGGCTCCAGAGGCGGTCGACGTCTCGAAAGAGTCGGCCGAGACCAGGTCACTCTACGGGATCGACGACCCCAAGACCGCCGATTTCGGCACGCGGTGCTTGCTCGCGAGGCGGCTGGTCGAGCGAGGTGTCCGATTCGTCCAACTCTATTCGGGAGGCGGACCGGTCGCGATTCAGTGGGATGCCCACGACGACATCGACGCCAATCATGAAAAGATGTGTGGGCTTACCGACAAGCCCGTGGCCGCCCTGCTCACCGACCTGAAACGTCGGGGATTGCTCGAAGACACGCTCGTCGTATGGGGCGGTGAATTCGGCCGCACTCCGGTTTGTCAGGGGGGTGGGCGTGGCCGCGATCACAACGCCACCGGCTTCACGATGTGGATGGCGGGGGGAGGTGTCAAAGGCGGCCGGATCGTCGGCTCGACTGACGAGATCGGCATGAAGGCGATTGAGGATCGGGCGCATGTCAACGACATCCACGCCACGATCCTCCACCTCATGGGCCTGAACCACACCCGACTCACGTATCTCCACAACGGTCGCGACGAACGGCTCACCGACGTCGCGGGTAAGCTCATCACCAAGCTGTTCGCCTGATTTTCAAAAAAACCGAGAGACTGAATTCACTTCTCGCCAGATTTCTCGGTCGGCTTCTCGACCGACGCGGGGATGTTTGCCCCTCCGACCGGTCGCATGACCCGGACGAGCGTGGCACGTTCCTGCTCTCGATGGCGGCGGAGAGTCACCTCGACGAACAGCCCTGGCTTGAGGTCATCGGCCTTGAACGGAGCCGGTTTTGCAGACCGCCGTTCGGCCTTCGGCCTGGACGTGTCAGCGGGATCGTTCGCAGACTCGGCCCGGGCCGCGTTCTCTGGCCTCTTGGTCCCTTCGGACAATTCGTCGGTCGCCGACCGGTAACGAGTCTCAACCTTCGTTTCTGGGGTGACCTCGACCAGTACAACTGTCTCGGCGGAGATCGGCTCACCGTTGGTGGCGACCGATTTATTTCCGTCCGCGGCGGCCTGGCTCGGCGACTTCGGCCCTACCGACGCCTGGTCACGCACCCAATCCCGCCAGACGGCCGCCGTGTTGATCGTCAGCCGAACCGAGCGGTGCGTCAACTTGTCAGGATTTGACGCAGCGATTTGGGTCATGGGTTCGACCTTAACAATCACCCCCGAGGCGGTCTCGACCCCATCGTCCCTCTGGGTGGTTTTGCTCTTGGCCAATTGCGCCATGAGGGGAGAGGCCATCGCCAGGACGATCGCTGCGATCACACTCTTACGCCAGGACGTAGACATCGGCTCGACTCCTCGATGGGTGCCTCGTGGGATCATTGGCGGATCATCCGCGTCTGATGTTTGATCCGACCGGAAAATCGTGCAAGTTCAAGGCCGCGATCGCACGATCTGCCCATCTCGTTCGGTCCAGCCGTTCCAGATTGGGGCCACTGCCGGGTCATTCATCCGTAACCAAAGGGTTGCCGTTGCGAGTCGATGCGTCCGCCCGGGCGGGCTGTCCTCAAGGGCCTCGACGAGTTCCTTCGCGAGTCCCGCGCCAGGCGAATTCAATGTCGCCTGCGTCCGCAACCGAGCCGCCGCGTCGACGTCGCTCTCAGGGGAGACGGCACGGATAAAATCAACCCAGGGCTTGAAGTCGGCTTCGGGTCGGGCTTCGATCGCATTGAGGACGTCCGGCGGGAATATCACCCCTTCGCACGCGGCAACCGCCATCAGTCGGACCCCGAGCAAGCGAAGCCAAGGTGGCCAACCTTCGCTGTTTGCGACGATCTTCGCGAACAGTGCAGGGTCTTCCTTCAGAATCTCCGTCGACCAAGATTCGGCCATTATATAGCGGGCGAGCGCGGGCAACGGTTTACGCAACGCGATATCCCAGCGCTGCTGGGCGTTGACCTGGTTATCGCGGCTCAAAGCAGAGGCGGCGTGAATCCGCTCGTCTTCACTTCGCGCACGGTCGTGCAGAATGTAGACGTTTGACCAGACGTCACGCAGCATCCAAGCGTTCCACGAAAACCAACCGACCAGTGAGACGACGACGATGAGGCCGACGATGCCAAGATAAAAAAGACCACCATATTTCTCGCGTTGGGTGAGCCTGGGCGGATCGACGGTGATGATCTGGAGTTTCGGGAAATTCGGAGGTGGTGAAGGGTCGTTCAGATTCATAGAGACTCGCTCAGGGGATCGACATCGAGCTTGCGCGTCGTTCAAATTTACGCCGCAACCGAAGGATTGAACAGTCTAGCCCTTGAGTGCCGGGGCCCTTTCGGTTAGAGTTTGGAGGTTTCCCCAGCCGCTGGGCTTCATGGCGATTCCGTAAGTCGAGTCGTCTTGCCGAGGAGATCGAGAACGCATGGCCAGCCGTCGCCGAGGTAAGGGTCGCCGCAAAGTAGGACGCAAGAAGCGCCGTATGCGTAGCCGGATCCGTCATCGCAAGAAATAAGTAGGCCGGCCATCTCCGGTCGACCGGCCTTCGCCGTTCCCGGATGCCCGGCCTAGCAGATTTCAATCAGATCGACCCTAGCCTCGGCGTGACGCCAGTTCGTCCGCTGGGGCTTTTCGTCGTCATTTCGCTCGTTCATTTTAGAGATGACGGCGATCGTCCATGTCTGTGAACGCTGGCTTAGAGCTGACTCCCTCATTGCGGCTCGAACGAGATTGGGGTCTGATAGAACGTAAATACGGCTCGTCCTCAACTCGATCCGGTTCTATTATGTCGTTCGGTCGCTACCGCCCCATCGCCCAGCTCGGTTCCGGACGCGACGGAGTTCGCTATCAGGCCGACGATCCCACAACCGGGGGTTGCGTCGAGCTTAGGACGCTCGGTCCTGCGAGCGATGATGAAATCCGGTGGCCGATGGTCTTGAAGCGGCTCCGCTCAGCGGCGTTGCTCGACCACCCGACCGCGATCCGCATCATCGAGCTTGCGTCGCAGGTCCAACCGCCGTTCGTCGCGATGGAATGGGTCGACAGCCCTACGATGGGCGACCTGCCCAATCTTAAGGGGCTTGACCGCACCGAGGCGATCAGCCTGTTGATCGAGTTAGCACGCGGACTGGCCGTCGCCCACAAGTTAGGTCTCGTCCACGGCCACTTCGGTCCCGGCTCCATTCGCCTGACCGCCACCATGCTCCCTCGTATCGACTGGACCCGCCTTGAAGTCGGGACTTTAGCGTCCGATGCGGAAGACCTGGATGCCGCATGCCGGCCCCCCGAGGGGACTACGCCCGGCTATGAACCGGTCGCTTCAGGCGACCTCTTCGCCTTGGGGGTGATACTCGTCTGGTTGCTCACGGGCGTCCTGCCCTGGGAGTCAGAGTTTCGGCTCGACGACCCTTCGGTCGACATCCTCGCCAAGAAATTACTGTCCTTCGATCCGCAGGAGCGGCCCACGGCGCGCGAGGCCGCGATGTCGCTCGAAGTTTACCGTAGCATCGTCGCGAGCGGACCGACGGCGGAGATCTGTGCGAGTTCGGTCACGCAGGATTCTGACGTCGACTTCGTACCGGCCCAGCGAATTCCCGCCGGCCCTTCGGCCGATGAGATGGTCGGCAATCGGAACCAGATCGGCCGATTTCAACTGTTCGAGAAGTTGGGACAGGGCGGGATGGGTTCGGTTTATCGGGCGGTCGACCTCGCAGATGGCAGCGAGGTTGCCATCAAGATGCTGAGCCCGGCATGGGCGAACCGGCCCGAGTCGCTGAAACGCTTCCTCAAGGAGGCGCGGATGCTCGCCGAGGTGAACAGCCCCCATGTCACCAATTTTATCGAGATCAATGAGGACGAGGGCCTTCACTATCTCGCGCTCGAATTCGTAAGGGGGATCAACCTCGCCGACTGGATTGCCCGGCGCGGAAAGGCCGAGGAGCCGGTCGCCCTGGCCATCATGGCCGACGTCGCCCGGGCGTTGGCCGTGGCCCACGACCGATCGGTCATCCATCGGGACGTGAAGCCGGAGAACATCCTCCTGATCGAGGAGGAGACGAACGATCCCCTCGCTCTGCCCCGGGTGAAACTCTCCGACTTCGGCCTGGCGCGGCATGTGATCGAGACCGACTCGTTGTTGATGACGCAGGCTGGCTCGATCCTCGGGACACCCCTTTACATGGCCCCCGAACAGTGTGCGGGCGAGCCGATCGACGCTCGGACCGACGTCTATTCGATGGGGGCGACCCTCTTCCACCTGCTTGCGGGAAGGCCGCCGTTCCTGGGAACGTCTCCCTTGGCCGTGATCTCGATGCACCGCAACGAGCCGCCACCGCCGCTCCAGGAGATGAACCCTTCAGTGAGCGACGGCGTCTCCGAGATCGTGGCGAAGGCGCTCGCGAAGCTACCGAGCCAGCGCTATGCCGACGCTTCGGCGCTCCTGATTGACCTCGAACGCCTGCTCCGCGGAGAGCCGACCGGGATCGGCGTCCACCCCAGGCTCCCCGACTCCGACCCCAAAGATCTGGTCCAGTTCGACTGGCGGTTCGACCTCGAAGCCTCTCCCTGGCAACTCTGGCCGTTTGTGTCGAACACCGACCGACTGAACAAGGCGGTGGGAATCCCCGCCGTGAAGTACAGCGACGAACCGCAGGCTACGGGGGGAGTGAAGCGGTTCGGCGAGTTCCACAAGATGGGGATGAAGGTCGCCTGGCAGGAGCATCCGTTCGAGTGGGTGGAAGGGCGTCGGCTGGGTGTGCTCAGGGAATATCCCGACGGGCCATTCCGCTGGTTTGTAAGCGTCGTCGAACTCGCCCCCAAGGCCGGGGGGGGGACGACGCTCCATCATCGCGTCCGACTTTCCACGCGAGGATTGCTTGGCAGGACCCTCGCCGCCGTCGAGATCGGGATTAAAGGGAAGAGGGCGGTCGACAACGTCTACCATCGGATCGACGCGGCGATCCTCGGCAAACTCGGGCGTGATGCCTCGCTCGACCCGTTCGAGCCCCCAGCAGACTTGAGCCGCGACCGCCAGGCGAAGCTCGATAAGTGGCTCGATTCCCTAAGCTTACAGGGTCTCAACCCGGCGGTGATCGAGCGATTCGGCGATTTCATTGCCCACGCTCCGGCCCAGGAAGTCGCAAGAATACGCCCTTATGCCTTGGCACGTCGGCTGGGTATCGATCCCGACGGCATGGCAACGGCCTGCCTGCTCGGGGCCAAGCAAGGAGTGCTGAGCCTCCTATGGGACTTGCTATGCCCCGTCTGCCGAATCCCATCTCAGGTGATCGACACACTGCGATCACTCCGCGAGCATGGCAACTGCAAGGCGTGCCAGGTCGACTTCGAAATTGATTTTGCCAATTCAGTCGAGTTGGTTTTCCGCGTCCATCCCGAGATCCGTCCGACCGATGTGGCGGTCTATTGTGCGGGTGGCCCGGCGCATTCGCCTCACGTCGCGGCCCAGGCGCGGGTTGCGCCGAATGAACGTGTCGAGATTGATCTGGACCTCGGCGAGGGGCATTATCGCCTGAGAGGTCCCCAACTCCCGTTTTCGATCGATTTTCGTGTCGAGCCCAAGGCCCCCATCGATAGGTGGTCTATCAATCTCGGACGTGCACCCGGCCCTGACCTGCCCCGCACCCTCCGAGCGGGCGGACAGGTGATGAGCCTCGTGAACGACCTTGATCGCGAGGTCGTCGTCAGGATCGAACGCGTGGCCCCGCGTGATGACGCCCTGACGGCCGGTCGGGCATCGACCTTGGCCCTCTTTCGCGAGCTTTTTCCGGGCGAGTTGCTCGAACCCGGTCAACTCGTGAACCTGGCGACCGCCACCTTTGTTGTCACCAACCTTGAAGGCGCGGGCCGACTTTACGAGCAGGTCGGCGACGCCCGCGCGTTCGCTGTGATCCATGAACACTTCCGACGCATCGAGACGGTGATCCGTCGCGAAGGCGGGGCCTTGATTAAGACGGTGGACGAAGGTGTCTTCGCCGCATTCACCGACCCGGTCGCCGCCGTCCAGGCGGCGCTCGCGCTTGCTGACGCCGTCGGGGTCGACGCGAGCACAATCGACGCCGGTCTCTCGCTCAGGGTCGGGGTCCACCGAGGGCCGGCGATGGTCGCCACCCTCAATGACCATCTCGACTATTTTGGCACAACCGTCAGGATTGCTTCAGCCCTCGTTAAATATTGCAGGGAGGGCGAGGTGGTCTTGACGCAGTCCGTCGCGACCGAGCCGAGGGTCGCAGAACTTCTATCGTCGCGTCGTCTCGGCAGTCAATTAGTTCCTGCCGAGATTCCCGGCCTGGCCGAGCCATTCGTCGCGCGTCACTTTTTGGCTTCGACGTCGAATCAAATCAACACGGCTGCAGATCCTCTCGACAGCCTTGCTAAGCCAGGTTAGAATCCTTTACTCGGGTAATGCGTTATTATCAGGAGCGAGGATGCTCCTTAAAAGTTAGCGCAACGATCTCGATGGGGATAGGAATATCCCTTCAAACCGGGCGAGGATGCCCTACAAATCGTTGCCAGTTCCAAAAGGCTTATTGCCACCAACTGATGCGGGTCTGGTCGGCAGTTCGCTTTTAACCTTGGGGTTGTTGATGCCGATCCTCTCTCGGGGTGCGTGCGCCCTTGTGTCACTCAGCATTCTCCTCGGAATCGCTGGGCCCACGCAGGCCGTCATTATCTTCGGCGGGACCGAAGGGAGAAATACGACCGCCCCAACGGGGGCGTTTCAAGATAGCGGTTGGCAATATGAAGGAGCATGGCAGAACGGCGTGGGAACGGCGATAGCGCCCGACTGGTTCATCACCGCCCGCCATCTCGGCGGCTCGGTGGGGCAATCATTCTCGCTCAACGGCGTCAACTACACTTCAATCGGTCTTTATGACGATCCGAACGGCAGCGACCTCCGCCTCGTCCAGATACAACAGAGCTTCACACAGTATGCCCCGCTCTACACCAAGACCGACGAGCTTTCCGACGGCGGTAAAGTCCTAGCCGTCTTCGGTCGCGGGACTGATCGGGGCGACGCCGTGACAGGTCCGAATGGATCACAAGGCTATAACTATGGCGCTGCCGACGGCCGGATGAGCTTCGGCCCGAGTCAGGCGAGCATTATCACGTCATTCTCAGGAGGCCCGACGGGAGATTTCCTCGGTGGCACGTTCAGCGCGGCGCATTCCATGTTGATTCCGACGTCGAGCACACTCTCATACGGAGACTCGGGCGGCGGGGTCTTCATCCGCGACACCGACGGGGCCTGGAAGCTTGCGGCGGTAAACTACGGGGTCGACGGCCCCTATTCCCTGGACTCCGCTTCGGCAAACTATTTCCCCGCAGCCCTGTATGACTTGCGTGGATTTTCCCAAGGCAGTAGCACAAACCACTACAGTTATGATGCGAACCTTCCGCAGCCGGTCGGTCAAAATTGGTATGCGACGCGGATCGGAACGAAGACGGGTTTCATCAGCAATCAAATTGGCACGGTACCCGAGCCGGGCAGCCTCGCGCTGTTCGTCTGCGGCATAGGGGTCGTGGCGGTCCGTCTGGGCCGACGGACGTGGCGGCATCGGGCGGGCTAGATTCCTAGTCGGTCGAGCAGGTGTGCGATCGACTCCTCAATCTCGCGTGCCGTCTCAAGATAGGTGGCCCGGCTCGACCCAATCGGGTCGTCGATGTCATAACCCTGCGGGTGTAGCAACTGGACTTTCTCGACCACGTCCGGTGCGTGGTCGAGCAAGACATCAAGATGCTCGCTTGACAGGGCAAGAATCAGGTCAGCCTTGCGGATGAGCGAGTCGGTAGCTCGGCGGCTGGCGTGCTTTTTGAGCGAACCGCCTCGTGTGGAAATCACGTCGATCGCATTCGCGGCGGCGGGCATCCCATCCGACGCACTCACGCCGGCTGACATGACGACGTAACCCCTCTCGACGAGAGCCTCGGGCGCACAGCCCAGCCGCTTTGCAAGCATCACCTTACAAAGTGCCTCCGCCATCGGGCTCCGGCAGGTGTTCCCGGTGCAGACGAAAAGCCATATCGTGCCTGCCATTATGGCGATTTCCGACTCGGAAACCTCCCCAACGCGGAGGATGTGCCATCGATCATCACCCACCCAGACTGTGGTCGAGCCTCGTGTCTGGTCTTTTTTGCCGCCGTCTACCACCATGTCGAGCATGGCGACTTCGGGCCTCGACGTGTTCCAGGCATCCTTGTCTTCAGAGTCCGGGTGAAAATCGAGGGCAACAATCGGCCCGGGGGTCAGCCTGAGGACCTCGCGAAGTAATCCCTCAGGAGGCACTCGCAGCGCTATCGCATCGGCATCGACGAGGGCGGCGCAGGAGGAATCTGGTAGTCGGGCCAAGAGCCCGATCGAATCCGCCAGCGGGAGGACCAAGGCCACAGGCCCAGGCCAGGCTCGTCCGGCAAAGCGCTTGGCGAGGTTGGAAAGGTGCGGGGCCCAGTCGTGGGCGGCGTTGGCGTTGCGGAGCAGGAGCGTCACAAATTCCCCACGCTCGGGAGATGCGACGACTCGGAGCCGGGCGACGGCTTCGGGATGAAGGGCACAGGCCGCGAGGGCGTAACCCGAGTCGCTCGGTAGGCCGACAACACCACCGCCGGCAAGACATGCCACCGCGCGATGAACGACGTCGCGGAAGTCATCGGCCTGGGCGAGGTCGATGCGCTCGGGGCGTGCAGGAAGCTCCGGCATGGGGTGACGTCAATCCTTCTCGTGACCGTTAGGTTCGTGTCGGACCGTCGAGGCGGTTGGCACGATCATAATAACAGCGTCAGTCCTTCGACGTCGCGAATCCTCGCATAGATCGAGCGAACCTGTTCGGCGCTCTGCACGGTGATGTTGAGGGTGAGCGAGACATGCCGGCCCCCGGGCGTGACTCGCACCACATGGTCGATTTCAGACGGGGCCGCGAGCTCTTCGGCCGCCGCGGCCAGCACCCGCGCGGGGAAATCGCCATCGGCCAAACCGATGACTTTGAAGGGATAGACCCCGGGGAACGAGTGGGATGATTCGAGGAGCTCGGTCGAAGGGCGATGGTCCATGCTCGGCTCCGCTCCCTGTTGTTTCGGGTCGACCCTGACGCCGTTCGATTATAGATACTATCGCAATTCAAGCCAACTCGACCGATCATCGTTCGGATGCGAGCTTCGGTCTCGGCTCGGTTTGCTTCGGTTCGACGCGGAGTCGGCGAATCCGAGTCGGGTCGGCCTGCAAGACAGTGAGCCGGTGGCCGTCAACAGTGACAGAGTCGCCCAGCTTCGCGAGCCGACCGAGGAGATCAACGACCAACCCGCCAGCGGTCTCGGCCTCGGTTACGGGGACGGCGACACCGCATTGCTCGGCGAAGACGTCGAGAGGACAGGCGGCGTCGACTTCGAAAAGTCGATCGCCGAGGTCAGTGATCTGGGGCGTCTCTCGGTCGAATTCGTCCTGGATCGGGCCGACGAGTTCTTCGAGCACGTTTTCCATTGTGACCATTCCAACCACGCTGCCGTATTCATCGAGCAGCATGGCGAGGTGGACGCGGTTGCGTTGAAATTCGAAGAGCAGTTGATCGAGCCGCAAGGTTTCTGGGAGGAACGGGATCGATCTCGCGATCTTGCGGAGGTCAGGCCTGCCACTGCTCGCGGCGGAGGCTCGGAGGAGGTCTTTGACGTGGATCATCCCAATGACAGACGTCAGGTCGTCTTCGCAGAGCGGAAACCTCGTATGACCAGCCTGGCGTACCGTGCGGAGGCAGTCTTCGAGCGGGCGAGACAGGCTCAAGTAGACGACGTCTGGGCGAGGCACCATGATCCGTCGGGCTGTCTTTTCTTCGAGGTTAAGAACGTTCTCGATCATCACCCGTTCACGGCGCGACAGATGACCGCCCCCCGCGCTCTCTGCAACGATATGACGCAACTCCTCTTCGGTGTGGGCGACCTCCTCATGGTGCGAGCCGCCGAGCCCGAGACACCAGAGGGTGAGATTGCTCGCGGCGTTGAGGAGCCAGATGATCGGCCAGAAGATGTAGTAGAAGGCGATCAAGACCGGGGCCGTCCAGAGGGCCACAGTCTTCGCGGATCGGATTGCCAGGCTCTTCGGGGCCTGTTCGCCGAGTGCCATGTGGAGGAACGTGATGAGCGAGAGCGCGATCAGCGGAGCACCGCCGGAGAGGCCGATTTTCTCCAACTCGTGCCGGATTCCAGGCACGAGCTTCTCAATCGCTTGTCCCAGGGCCAGGCTGGAGACCGTGATCCCGAGTTGCGACGCGGAGAGATACGAGTCGAGCCGGTCGAGAGCGCGGCTTGTCAGCTTGGCGGCCCAGTTTCCCTGTTCGACGAGCTGATCGATCTGGCTGGTCCGGACCTTGACCAGGGCGAACTCAGCGGCGACAAAGAAGCCGTTGACCAAGATCAACGCCGCGATGATACCAAACTCTGCGAGTCCCATAGCGCGGGTCTTCCGACCTCATCCTCCGAATCCGAGCCTGACGCCCAATCATCGGCGCAAGCGGGTGCGGTCGAACTTGATTGTAAACCATCTCCGGCCCGGACGCATCCGGGAATCGGAACGATAGTTGTCGGCCCCCCGGGCAGAGGATAGAATCTTTGTTGTGATGAACTGTCCTTGATGAGACGTCGTATGTCGGCCGAGACCCCTCTGAAAACCGCCCTCCATGACTGGCATCAGTCGCACGGAGGCCGGCTTGTCGAATTCGGCGGGTGGTCAATGCCGGTCCAATATGAGTCGATCGTCAAAGAGCACGAGACCGTCCGGAAGCGAGTCGGGCTCTTCGACATCAGCCACATGGGTCGGATTCTCTTCTCCGGGGCCGACGTCCTGCCCTGGATCGAGCGGGTCACCACGAACCACGTCGCGAAGCTCAAGCCGGGCCAGGTCCAATACAGCCTCATGGTCAACGAGACCGGTGGTGTGATTGACGACATCCTCGTTTATCACGCCCCAGACGACGGCTATTCGATCGTCTGCAATGCCTCGAATCGAGCGAAGGTCGTCGCGCAGTTGAATGCCCATAAGGTTGGCGGGCCGGACACCCAACTCCTCGACTGGACGATGGCGACGACCATGATCGCCGTCCAAGGCCCCTATGCCGAAGCGGTCCTCCAGCGCCTCTGTGATTTTCCGCTCAGCGGTCTG
>JANXSY010000176.1 GCA_025356435.1 Isosphaeraceae bacterium
CACCGGGGGATCTCGCAGGAGAAGCGGCCGCTGTACCTCGGGTTCTTCGAGTTCATCCACAACGTTCGAGCGCGAGGGAAGAGCGTTTTAGGGGCACGACTCGGCCTCCTGGTCGCACCACCCCGAAATCCAGCATGAGCCTCAATTAAAACGACGATGATTTAAGCCATGAAACAGTTATCATCCAAGGTCATCACGGAATTTTACACAAAAGAGATTGCAATAGCAGCTATTGCGTTGCTATCCATAGGTATTCATTTGTTATTGCGATTCGGGATTGCCACAACAAGGACCGTTTACAGCTTCCCATTGCCCGCGATTCCTCTACTGGTAGCTTTAGCGTGCGGCACACCGCTTGTGCTCGGTCTGGTAATCCGCCTTTCACGCCTGGAGTTTAGTTCCGACCTCCTCGCGGGCATTTCCATCGTAACATCGGTAATCCTCGGCGAATACCTGGCTGGAACGCTGGTTGTTCTCATGCTCTCGGGTGGGCAGGCCCTGGAGGCTTTCGCGGTACGGCGGGCCTCCTTCGCCTTGGAGGCACTGGCCCGGCGGATGCCATCGCTCGCACACCGGAAGGCGAATGGCCTGGTCGGAGACATCCCTCTTGCCGAGGTGGCCGTCGGTGACTCACTGGTAGTCTTCCCGCACGAAACGTGCCCCGTCGATGGGGTCGTGCTCGATGGCAGCAGCACCATGAACGAGTCGTATCTAACGGGCGAGCCTTATCTCTTACCGAAGGCCATGGGATCGGAGGTGCTTTCCGGGGCCATCAACGGAAACGGGGCCTTAACGATTCGGGCGGCGAAAACCGCTGTCGATTCCCGATATGCCAAGATCATGCAGGTCATGCGAGAATCCGAGCAGGGCCGTCCTCAATTGCGGCGGCTCGGCGATCAAATCGGTGCGGTTTATACTCCGCTGGCCATCGTCATCGCCCTCCTCGCCTGGGCTTTCAGCGGCGATCCCTTAAGGTTTCTCGGCGTGTTGGTTGTCGCGACGCCTTGTCCGTTGTTGATCGCCATTCCCGTGGCGATCATCGGTTCTATCTCTCTTGCGGCCCGGCGAGGCATCATTATCAAAGATCCGGCCGTGCTGGAGAAGATCGACACTTGTCGCGTCGCCATCTTCGACAAGACAGGAACCCTCACTTACGGCGAGCCAAAACTTACGGAGATTCTGCCCTCTGCAAAGTTCACCAAGGACGAAACCCTCGCGGCCGTCGCCAGCCTCGAACGCTATTCACGCCATCCGCTCGCTTCGGCCATGATTGACGCCGCTGCCGAATCAAAACTCGCCCTTCAGGAAGCCGGAGAGGTGAGCGAACGTCCGGGCGAAGGGTTGCGGGGTGTGATAGCCGGGCGGGCGGTCCAGGTTACCAGCCGAAAGAAGTTGGCGGCACAATCCCCGGCGTTAGTCGAATTGCTCCCGCCGCTCGGTGGCGGGCTGGAATGTGTCGTTCTCATCGATGGCCAGTACGCGGCGACGTTCCAATTCCGCGACGAACCGCGAGTGGAGGGAAAACGATTCGTCCGGCACCTGAAGCCCCGGCACGGTTTCGGGCGGGTCCTGCTCGTTTCGGGCGACCGCGAAACCGAGGTGCGTTACCTGGCCGAAAAGGTCGGCATCACCGAAGTCTATGCCAGCCAAAGCCCCGAACAGAAATTAGCCTTGGTGCGAGAAGAGACCAAACACGCTAATACCGTCTTTATGGGCGATGGGATCAACGATGCCCCGGCCCTGACGGCGGCAACCGTGGGGATTGCATTTGGCAAAGGCAGTGACGTTACCGCCGAAGCCGCCGGGGCCGTGATTCTGGACAGCTCATTAGAGCGAGTGGACGAGTTGCTGCACATCGGAAGGCGAATGCGGTCGATCGCTCTCGAAAGTGCCGTTGGCGGGATGGGCTTGAGCCTGATCGGCATGTGCATTGCAGCCGCAGGCTACCTGCCGCCGGTCGCCGGTGCAATCACGCAAGAGGTGATCGATGTCTTGGCGGTCTTGAACGCCTTGCGAGCTTCGATGACACCGCGAATGCTTTCAGATTACGACCAACGGACTGATGACGATCCCATACGATAATACACATCTAATTGCGTTTAATATCACCATTTTGTGTAGTTAACTGCCTTCTAGGAATTCGATAAGTGGTTCATCCGGCAATTGCCCTGATTCCCGGCACGGCGGCGACTCCGGGCTGACGACGAGGCCGATGACGTCGTCGCCGACCCCACACGAACGGGTGGCGATGCTTATTCCAGTCGGCCGTCGCCGCCGCGACCGCCTGCCAAATCTCCTCCCACGTCTCGAACCGACGTCCCTTCAACGCCAGCGATCGCAGCACCTTCCACCATGGCTCGATCAGGTTGAGATACGCCGCGTACTTGGGTTGGAACACAAATTCCCAACGCGGGTGGGCCAGGCTGAAAAGCAGCACGTCGGGGGCACGGTGAGCGTTCAGGTTGTCGATCACCGCGTAGACCCGCTCGAACTCGCCGGGCAGCCAGGCGTCGGTCTTCTCCAGAAAGTCCACCCAGTTGGCCGTGGTGCGGCCGCCATAGGGGGCCGTCAACGCCCCGCCGCTCGCGGGCCGGAACGCCCCGAAGATGTACCCCTTGCCTCGCCGACCGTAGTCCACCTCCTGCGTGGCCCGCTCGGCGGGCCCGGGTCGTCCCTGATCGTCGGTGCCGGGATCGGCATGAACCAGTTGCGACCCGCGAAAGCTCTTGGCCGACTCCGGCCCCATCTCGTCCAGGCAAACCACTACCGAGCCATCGGGCGGGGCGGTGTAGAGTTCGGTGATGACCCCCTTTTTTTGGCAAAGTCGGGGTCGACCCGCTCGCCAAACCACGTTTCTTGTTTCCGCCAGCGGAGGCCCTCCTCGACGAGGATCTCGCTGATGCGGCTCCGCTTCATGGCCAGGGCCTTCTGCTCGCCGAGGTAAACTTGGAGACGGTCCATCGTCCAGGAGGCGAAGGGAAGGCCCAGCGACTGCGGGGCGGTCAAGGCGGTGGCAATGACCTCGGCCCGCTGCTCAGGGGAGTAGGTCGGTGGCCGCCCGCAGCGGCGGAGTTCTTCCAGGCCGGCGAGGCCGTGATCGTTGAAGCGGCGGATCCAGGCATACACCGTGGGACGCGAGCATCCCAGAGCCGTGGCGATGACCGGAGCGGACTGCCCCTTGGCGGCGGCCTGGATGATCCGAGCGCGCTCCACCGAGCGAATCG
>JANXSY010000177.1 GCA_025356435.1 Isosphaeraceae bacterium
CACCGGGGGATCTCGCAGGAGAAGCGGCCGCTGTACCTCGGGTTCTTCGAGTTCATCCACAACGTTCGAGCGCGAGGGAAGAGCGTTTTAGGGGCACGACTCGGCCTCCTGGTCGCACCACCCCGAAATCCAGCATGAGCCCTCCCTTTTACAACCGGGATCGTGGAAATTCCGATCGTTGACCGCGTCGTAACACGGCAGAGTCGCCGCCTCCCCCTTTGCAAGTGGGAAAGTTTTGTCGGACGCTATGATTGTCATCGAGACCCGGTGGCGCGGCATTTCGATCTCACACAGATCGAGGCGAGCGAGAAGCTCCGTTGTTCTGGATCATTCAGTCTCGGCCGTGAGGTCTTGGTCATCTCTTGTGGAGCCGGGTCGGCCGAGTTATGGAACCCCATTCCTCTCCGAGATCTTTGGTCCGATGAACCCCATCGTCTTCGCCCTTCGCCGGCCGCTCACTGTCATCGTGATGGTCATCGGCGTTGCTCTCGGGAGTGTTCTCGCTTGCCTGCGACTGCCGATGGACATTTTCCCGAACCTTAACTTGCCGGTCATTTATGTCGCCCAGCCCTACGGAGGTATGGACCCGGCTCAGATGGAGGGCTTAATCACAAATTATTATGAATATCACTTTCTGTATATCGGAGGCATCCATCACGTCGAGAGCCGGAATATCCAGGGGATGGCCCTGATGAAGCTCTCCTTTCAACCCGGCACCGACATGGCACAGGCGATGGCCGAGACGATCGGCTATGTCAACCGCTCTCGCGCCTTCATGCCGCCGGGTACGGTGTCGCCGTTCATCACCCGCTTCGACGCCGGCAGCGTACCCGTTGGCTACCTCGTCCTCTCCAGCGAGACGAAGTCGATCGGCGAGATCCAGGATCAGGCTTTATTCAAGGTCCGACCGATGTTCGCCGGCCTGCCGGGTGTCTCAGCGCCGCCCCCGTTCGGAGGCAATCAGCGAACGGTGGTCATCCGCGTCGACCCTGACCGCCTCCGCTCCTACAAGATGTCGCCTGACGAGGTGATGTCCGCCCTGAACGCGGGGAACACGATCAGCCCATCGGGCAATGTGCGAATCGGGACGAAGATGCCGATCGTCCCGGTCAACTCGTTGGTCAAGCAGGCGAAGGACCTGGAGGCCATCCCGATCCGCGTGGGAACCAACCCAGGCATCTACATCCGCGACATTGCGACGGTCCAAGACGCCTCGGACATCCCCGCCGGCTACGCGCTGGTCGACGGCCGTCGCGCGGTCTACATCCTCGTAACGAAGCGGGCCGACGCCTCGACCGTCTCGGTCGTCCGCCACATTCGAGAGGCATTACCGAAGATGCAGGCGGTTTTGCCCGACGACATCGCGGTGCGATTCGAGTTTGACCAGTCGCCGACCGTCGTCCGGGCCATGACGAGCCTGGTGACCGAAGGCCTGCTGGGGGCAGTCCTGACCGGGCTTATGGTCCTGCTCTTCCTCCGCGACTGGCGGAGCGTCATCGTCGTCGTCCTGAACATTCCGTTCGCGATCGCCGGGGCGCTGGTCGCGCTCTGGCTCACCGGCCAGACGATCAACCTTATGACGCTCGGCGGCCTGGCCCTCTCGATCGGCATTCTCGTCGACGAGGCGACCGTCGAGATCGAAAACATCCACCACAAGATGGATGATACTCCCTCGATCGCGCTCGCCGTCCGTCGCGGCAACATCGATACGGCGGTGCCTCGCCTGCTGGCCATACTCTGCATTCTGGCCGTCTTCCTTCCCTCGTTCTTCATGGAGGGTGCGGCCCGGGCACTCTTCGTCCCGCTCTCGCTGGCGGTCGGCTTCGCGATGATCGCCTCGTATCTACTGTCCAGCACCTTCGTCCCTGTCCTCTCGGTGTGGTTACTCCGTCACCATGGACGTCGCAGAGACGCAGGAGGGCGTCACCCCTTTGACGGTGCCAGAGACGCTTATGGGCTTGCCCTGTCGAGGGTGGTCGGGTTGCGCTGGATGGTCGTCCCGCTCTACCTGGTGATCGCGGCGGGGGTGATCCTCGGCCTTGGACCTCGACTCGGGCTGGAGATCTTCCCGAAAGTGGATACCGGCCGATTCCAGCTTCGGATCAAGGCCCCGACCGGCACGCGGATCGAGGAGACCGAACGGATCACGCTGGCGGCCCTGGGGACGATTGGCGAGGAAGTCGGCCGCGATTCGATCGAGGTCTCCGTGGGATACGTGGGGAATGTGCCGTCGAGCTATCCGATCAACGCCATCTTCCAGTGGACCGGCGGCCCCGAGGAGGTCGTCCTCCGCGTCGCGCTCAAGGCAGGTCGCGGTATCGCGATCGAGCCGCTCAAGGAGCGACTGCGGGAGAAACTCGCGGCGAAAATGCCCGGCGTGCGGTTCTCGTTCGAACCGGCCGACATCGTCAGCGAGGTCATGAGCTTCGGTTCCCCCGCCCCGGTCGAGGTAACCGTCAATGGGCCGAGCCTCGCGGAGAACCGCGCCTACGTCGAGAAGGTCCGCCACGAACTGGCGAGCGTCTCGTCGCTGCGCGACGTGCAGTTCGGCCAGGCGCTGGACTACCCTACGGTTGGCGTCGAGATCGACCGAGAGAAGGCCGGGCTGAGTGGCGTGACCGTGGCCGAAGTCGCGCGATCCCTCGTGGCGGCGACCTCGTCGAGCCGGTTCGTCCTGCCCAACTACTGGACCGACCCGAAGACAGGCATCGGCTATCAGGTGCAGGTCGAGATCCCCTATGCGATCATGGACTCAATTGGTCAGGTTGAGACCATCCCCATCCAGCGACCCGGCGGCGACAGCCTGCTCCTGCGCGACGTGGCCAGTTTGACCCCGGGGACGATGCCGGGCGAGTACGACCGCTACAACATGAAACGGGTCGTGAGCCTGACGGCGAATATCTCGGGCGAAGACCTGGGTCGGGTCGCCGGTCACGTCAGGAGGGCGTTGCAACGGGCCGGAGAACCGCCCAAGGGGAGCACCGTCGAGGTTCGCGGCCAGATTGCCCCGATGAATCAGATGCTCCGGGGCCTCTCTATCGGGCTCGGGATGGCGATCGTCGTCATCGTGCTGCTCCTGACGGCCAACTTCCAGTCGATCCGCCTGGCCCTGGTCGTCATCTCGACGACTCCGGCCGTGCTGGCCGGCGTGATCCTCGCGCTCGGGATCACGAAGACATCGCTCAATCTTCAGTCGTTCATGGGAGCGATCATGGCCGTCGGCGTGTCGGTGGCCAACGCCATTCTGCTCGTGACCTTCGCCGAGACGCACCGTCGCGAGTCGTCGGGCGGGGCCGCCGAGGCTGCGGTCGAAGGGGCCAAGGGCCGTCTCCGGGCGGTCCTCATGACGAGCTGTGCGATGATCGCGGGGATGGTGCCCCTGGCCCTGGGCTGGGGCGAGGGGGGTGAGCAGACCGCCCCTCTAGGCCGCGCTGTCATCGGCGGACTGGCCGCCGCGACGGTGGCCACCCTGATCGTGCTCCCGGGCGTCTTCGCACTCGTCCAGGGCCGCGCCGGTAGACAGTCCGCGTCGCTTGACCCGTTCGATCCTGAGAGCGCCCGCTTTGTTCACCGGGCGGCCGGTGTTTCCGGGTCGGTGATCGCAGCCGACAACGGAGCGGGCTCGGGCCATTCCATCGAATCTCCAATCCGTTCATTTCCAGAAGAGTCAATATGATTACAACGAACTCGTCACACGCGGCCGTCGCCCTGGCGTCTGCAATCCTTCTCGCGTTGGTCGGGGCGGGCTGCGAACCGTCTCGGCCCGCGAAGGCCGACGAGCCCACGGTCAAAGGGCCGCTCGCCGCGACAAAGGTCGAGGTCGTGAGGCCGTCACGGCACCCGATCCGACGCATCACCGAGCAGCCGGGGCAGATCGAGCCATCCGAGGCCACGCCGATCTACGCCAAGCTCTCGGGCTATGCTCGTACCGTCGGCGTGGACATCGGCGACCGCGTGAAGAAGGGCCAGGTCCTCGCCGAACTCTGGGCCCCGGAAGAAGAGGCAAATCTCCTGCACAAGCGGGGCCTGATCGCCGAATCCGAATCCAAACATGCCCAGGCCGGGGCGATGGTCGAGGTCGCCAAGGCCAGCGTCGTCAATGCAGAGGCGAAAGTCGCCGAAGTTCGGGCCGGCATCGCCAAGACAAATGCCGATGTAAAGCTCCGGCAAGCGGAGTTCGACCGCATCCGTCAACTGGTCGGAGAGCGTGCCGTGACCGATAGCCTGCTCGACGAGTCTCGCAACAGGCTTAGCGCCGCCGAGGCGAGCCGCGAAGTCGTCGGGGCCGAGGTCAAAACGGCCGAGGCCGCGTTGGGCCGGGACCGGGCGTTATCGAAGAAGGCCCTCGCCGATGTCGCCGCCGCGTCATCGAGCATCGAAGTCGCTCGCGCCGACTCCCGCCGCGCTGAGGTTCTCCTGGGCTATGCCAAGGTCGTCGCCCCGTTCGACGGGACCATCACGCGGAGAAACATCGACATCGGACACCTGACATCGGTCGGCCCCCAGGGTGCCCCGCTTTTCATCGTGGCGCGGGTCGACACGGTCACGGTCGCGGTCTCCGTCCCTGAGCTGTACGCCGCTTCGGCCAAGCCGGGCTGTCGGGCCATCGTCAGATTGCAAGCCCTCGGCAATCGGACCGTCGAGGCGAAGGTCACCCGGGCCGCTCGAGTCCTCGACCCCTCCAGCCGGACGCTCCGCGTCGAGATCGACCTGCCGAATCCTGACGGGACCTTGCTCCCCGGCCTCTACGCCTACACGACGGTCGTCGTCGAGGAGCGCCCCGACGCCCTGACGGTGCCGTTGACCGCAGTCGTCCGGGAGGGGGACAAAGCCTCCTGCGTCGTCGTCGAACGGGGCCAGGCCGTTCGTCTCCCGATCGTGGTCGGTCTCTCCGACGGAGTTCGGTGTGAGGTTGTCTCTGGCCTGAGTGGGCGTGAACTCGTGGTTAAAGTGAACGCCGCATCCTTGAAAGCCGGTCAGGCCCTCGACCCGTTCGAGCCACCCAGTGAGCCCACGGCAACCCTGAAACCTTGACGATTACGCTATCTGGCGACGGCATTTCGATCAAATCTCGCAAACTCGCGACAACCCGATTCAAGGTCACAATCTCCACGATCGAAATATCACGAGAAGAGGTTGCGCCGAAAGATCCGTCGGATACGTCTGCTCATCGCTCCGAATCCTGAAGGTCCCGGTCAGATCCAGGAGGGCTCGTCCGTGTCGAACACCACCTCAACAGCTTCCGCCCTGGGATTCTGGATCTGGCCCGTCGGCTTGCTTGCCCTCGCTTCCATCGGGGCGGGAGGGGGAACTCTACCGAAGGGCGAAGGGGCCGCGGGCAGGCCGAACGCATCCGTTGCCTCACCGCGGTCGGATGTCTTGCCCCTTCCCATTCCTGCGCGTGCCGCTACCTCCGGTCGGAACGCTCCGAGTTCCCCCTTGCTCGACTCAACGCCGACCGGAGTTGCGAACGGCGAGCCTCTCGTGACGGGGCAGTTGATCGAGCCGATCGATCTGGCGTCCGCCCTCCGGCTCGCCGGGGCCCGCGACCTCGATATTGCACTTGCCCGCGAGCGGGTCTGCCAATCGATGGCCGAACTCGACCAGGCCCGCGTGCTCTGGCTGCCGAGCCTTTACATCGGCCCGAGCTGGATCAGGCACGACGGCCAGGCGCAGGTCGTCGAGGGCCGGGTCCGCTCGATCAGCAAAAGTTCGCTCTTCCTCGGCGGGACGGCCGCGAGCGGCTCGAGCGCCTCGGGGCCGGTCCCGGCTGGGGGGCCGGCGCAGTTGAGCGGGCTGACCTCGATCCTGAGGTTCTCGGACGCCATCTTCGAGCCCCTGGCCGCCCGGCGCGTCGTCGAATCGAGGCGGGCCGGGATTCAGACGGCGACGAACGACGCCATGCTCGGGGTGGCCGAGGCGTATTTCGACCTTCAGGAGGCCGCCGGTCGACTCGCGATCGCCCGCGAGGCCGCCGCGAACGCCGATATCCTGGCCGAATTGACGGCGTCTTACGCGCGGAGTGGGGCTGGGCTGGATGCCGATCATCACAGGAGCCTGACGGAACGCGGCAGGCAGAGGCGAAACATCGAAGCCGCCGTCGGCCAGATCGAGGTCGCTTCGGCCGAACTGGTGCGACGCATCCGGCTCGACCCCCGGGTCGTCGTCGCACCGCTGGAACCGCCCGAGGCGGCGATCCGACTGATCGCCGACGATCGCTCGATCGACGAGCGAATCGTCACCGGCCTCCGACATCGGCCCGAACTGGCCGAGGCCCAGGCGCTCGTCGAGGCGACGCTAACCCGATTGAAACAGGCCCGACTCAGGCCCTTCATCCCGAGCCTGGCCTTACGCTATTCGGGCGGGGGATTCGGCGGCGGCCCGAACGGCTTCTTCGGCAATTTCGCAGGCCGGAGCGACGCGGAAGTGAACCTCTTCTGGGAGGTCCAGAACCTCGGATTCGCCGACGCGGCGATTGCCAGGCAGAGGGCGTCGCAACAACGCACAACCTACCTCCAATTGCTCAAGGTGCAAGATCGCGTCGCCTCGGAAGTCGTCGCTGCCGAGAAACAGCGAATCGCGTCCTCGCGGCAGATGGAGGAGGCGGGCCGAGCCGTCCCCGAGGCCCTGGCGTCACTCACGTTAAACCTGACGAACATCCGCCGAGGGGCGGGCCTACCAGGGGCGACCCGTCCGATCGAAGTGCTCCAGCCGATCCAGGCCCTCGCTCAGGCGCGGACCGATTATTTGGACTCCGTGCTCGCCTACAACCGGGCCCAGTTCCGACTCTACCGGGCCCTGGGGGGATCGCCAACCCTGCCCTCGTCTCCGGCGCAAGCCGCTCGCCCGGTTGGAACCCCGGTTTCTCCCAATCCCATTCGCCGATGATCGCGCGTCTCCTCCACATCGAGAGGGGCAGCCGCGCGACAGACGGCGGTCGACCTCAGTGGTGATGGCCCCCGTGAAGGATGATGGGGGCCATGCCGTTCTCGGGGATGAAGCTGTTTTGCGTCGTGCTGGTGTCGGTTGGACTTTCAAGGCTGCTCCTCGGCCAGAGGTTGAACGTGGCCTGGTCGAGAGGTTTCCCACCCGTGGGGGCGGGGAGTAGGCTCGGGGCGACGACGACCTCGACCTTGCGGCCATTACGGCGTCGAAGACGACGCCCGGACGGCCGAAGAACGGGGCGACCGCCTTGGAACGGACCCGGTTCAAGCCGAAGACGTAGAACAAAAGAATGAGGCCCTTGCCGGCGTCGAGTTCGGCCCGAGCGGCGACGACGTTCAGGTCGGCCCGCTTGGGCCCGACGAAGGATTCATAGACGTGCGGCTGCTTGCGGACACACCCACCCGAGAGGATAGACGGCCAACGACCGTCCGGATCAAGAGGAGTCGAGGGAGACGCTCTGGACCGCCACGGTCTCGACCTTCGTGCCAGCCGATTTCTCTCGGACGCTGCAGCGGTCTCGAAGGTGGCCCGCGAAGTTGGGCTCATAAGAGCGGCCCCGGTCGATCGAACGAGTGCCGTCGGTCTATTCCGGGTCTACACACTGACAGCTCCCAGATATGCACGCTGATCCTCTCGACGTTCCGCGATGGCGTTCAACGTCGGCTTGCAGGGCGGCCCTGCCAGATTCTTCGCGGATTGGTGGCGGACCCGGCCGCGCAAACCTGCTTCCCCATCCAGAGCGAGGTTCGTACCGACGCGAGAGGCTTGCCGTGAGGGTTGCAGGGTGAAGAACCCGAGGCCCGACGCGACATTCCCCAGGCCGGCATGCGGAGCTTCGCCTTTCAGAGACGCGGAACACGAGGGAGATTGTCGATGAACTTCTCATTACGCAGCGTTGGCATGACGGTCGTCTTCGGTCTGGCACTGGGAGTGGCCAGCCCCGCGTTGGCCCAGAAGAGCAGTGCGACT